>NZ_JBTOOE010000024.1:0-63747 GCF_054786815.1 Pseudoneobacillus rhizolycopersici
TTAAACCCGTATAACTGAAATTAAACCCGTATAACCGAAATTAAACCCGTATAACAAAAAACGTATAACCAAATTTAAACCCATCACTCTACATTATTTTTTTCGACGTAATTTCCTCTATTTACAATTTCCACCATCGACGGTATGATGTTTAGGGGAACGAAATATTAGGGAGAGAACTTGGATGGCATTTTATCAGGAATGGGCCACACAAATCAAAAGCTATAACAGAAATATAAGACTTGCGTTATTAAGTAGTATCCTCATCCAAATTGGGATGGGCATTTTTATGGTTATTTATAATTTTTATGTCAGAGAGCTTGGATATTCTGAACAGGTAAACGGGCAAATCATTTCGATGAATTCCTTAGCAACCGCAATTATTCTAATCCCGGCTGGATTCTTGAGTGATAAGCTCGGTCGAAAAAAAGTCATGCTCTTTGGTGCCGGCTTGACAGCAATATGGTTAATTTGCCGGAGCATTACCGAAGCCCAGAGCCTTCTTGTGATATTTGCTTTTTTAACGGGCTTAACAATGGCATTTGTGATGGTTTCAGGTATTCCATGGCTTGCAGAAAATTCAAATGAAAATCAACGTGTACATCTTTTTAGTATTCAATTTGCTGTCAGTACAGCTGCAAACGTGATTGGAAATATTTTAGGCGGGACCTTAACCGACTTATTCTCATTTGGCTTTTCAGAGGTAGAAAGTATTCGCTATACCCTGCTTATCGGGGCTGTTTTTATGATTATTGGGATAATTCCAATGACAAAATTTAAAGAAAAACCTAGAACAAACCACTTAAAAGTTAATAAAACCAACCAGCTCCAAACAAAAAATAAATATACAATGATTATCCTCTTTGCCATTCCGGCTATGTTAATTGGATTTGGGGCAGGACTCGTTATCCCTTATTTAAATTTATATTTTGCTGATCGATTTTCAGCTTCTAATACGATGATTGGTTTTATCATTTCTTTAGGTCAAGCAGCCACCGCGATTGCCATTATCATCGGTCCGTGGATTGTAAAAAAAGTTGGACAGGTGCGAGCCGTTGTGTTATTACAACTATTATCACTACCATTTTTATTATTAACAGCTTACACAGACCATCTGTGGCTAGCAGCATTAGGATTCTTATTTCGGCAAGCATTAATGAATGCCGGTAACCCAATACAATCATCACTCATGATGTCGATGGTCGATGACTCCGTCAAGGGATTAGCGAATTCTGTTAATCAGATGGTATTCAACTTAGGTTGGGCGTTAATGGGTCCTGTTTCGACAGGAATTGTCATCAAATACGGTACCTACTGGGGCTATGCGACAGTTTTTACGATTACTGCCACTTTATATTTAATCGGTTCCGTGTATTACTATGTCGTTTTTCGTAAAATGGATGGCGAAAGAACACTAAAGACTGCCTCCTGATTTTGACATATTTCTCGGGAAATGTTTATTGATGACGAGATTTGCCACCTAAATATTACCACAAAAATAGTAACGAAAAAGATATTGACGCATTATTTTATCCGTGTTACGATATCAAACGTACTTACGAAATCACTTAAACGCTTTAACGTGTTAATTAAATATAGAATTTGGTTTGCTCTTATCAAGAGAGGTGGAGGGAAGTGCCCGATGAAGCCCGGCAACCGTCAATGACAATCATTGAAATGGTGCCAATTCACACAAAGCTAAGCTTTGGGAGATGAGAGAAAGGATCGTACTATTATGCCTTTCTGTCATTTTTTATGCAGAAAGGCTTTTTATTTGTCAAAAAAGAGGTGAAATCATGATTAGTATCAAAAATGTCCAAAAAATTTATTCATCGAAACACGGAAAAGTAAAGGCCGTGGATGATGTCAATCTTGAAATAAATCAAGGCGAAATATTTGGAGTCATCGGATATAGTGGTGCTGGAAAAAGTACGCTTATCAGAATGCTTAATGGCCTAGAGATCCCAACGAACGGTACAGTCACAGTCGCCAATCGTCTTGTTTCTAAAATTAAGGGTGCGGAGTTAAGAAAAGCGCGTCAAGAAATCAGTATGATTTTCCAACATTTTAACTTACTCTGGTCAAGAACAGTTCGTGAAAACATTGCTTTTCCGTTAGAAATTGCCGGGGTAAAAAAATCCGAGCGGATTAAACGAGTTGATCAACTAATAAAATTAGTTGGTCTTGAGGGCAGAGAAAATGCTTACCCTTCGGAATTAAGTGGTGGGCAAAAGCAGAGAGTTGGGATTGCCCGCGCATTGGCAAACAATCCGAAGGTCCTTCTATGTGATGAGGCGACATCAGCCTTGGACCCGCAAACAACTGATAGCATATTAGATTTACTTGTTGATATCAATAAGCGCTTAGGACTAACAATTGTTTTAATCACCCATGAAATGCATGTCATTCAGAAAATTTGCCATCGGGTTGCGGTTATGGAGGGCGGAAAAACTGTCGAAATCGGACCGGTTTTGGATGTATTTAAAAATCCGCAGCAGCCGATTACAAAACGATTTGTCCAACAAGTAACTGAACCAGAAGAAACGAAAGAAACAGCAGAGCATTTGCTCCAACGTTTCCCTGAAGGGAAAATTGTTCAATTGACTTTTGTTGGTGAATCGACCGAGCAGCCGCTCATAACTGAACTAATTAGACATCACAATGTGACGGTCAATATTTTACAAGGGAAAATTAATCAAACCCAAAATGGTTCATACGGGACATTGTTTATTCACATAGATGGTGAAGGGAACGAAATCACAAAGGCCATCGATTATATTCGCTCAAAATTGGTGGGCGTGGAGGTGGTTACCAATGATTGAGAATTTCTTTCCAAACGTAAACTGGGATAAAATGTGGCAGGCAACCAATGAAACCTTATATATGACAGGTATTTCGGTGTTGGCAACCTTTATCCTCGGAATAATACTCGGGCTACTGTTATTTTTAACGTCAAAGGGAAGTATTTGGGAAAATAAGCCGATCAATACACTGATTAGTGCCGTTGTAAATATATTCAGATCCATACCATTCATTATTCTAATCGTGTTATTAATTCCATTTACGAAGCTAATACTCGGGACGATGATTGGTGAAGATGCTGCTTTGCCTGCATTAATTATTGGTGCAGCTCCATTTTATGCAAGAATGGTTGAAATTGGATTAAGAGAGATAGATAAAGGTGTTATTGAAGCAGCGAAATCAATGGGGGCCAAAACGAGCACAATCATTTTTAAGGTACTACTTCCGGAATCGATGCCGGCGCTTGTATCAGGGATTACGGTAACAGCCATATCCCTAGTAGGATTCACGGCAATGGCTGGTGTAATTGGTGCAGGTGGCTTAGGGAATTTAGCCTACCTGGAAGGCTTTCAACGCAGTCGTTTTGATGTCACTTTAATGGCTACCATCATTATTTTAATCATAGTTTTTATTATTCAGTTCATCGGTGATTTTATCACTTCTAAATTAGATAAACGATAAAGGAGAGAAAGAAAAATGAAAAAATGGTTTAGCTTAGTATTAATGTTAGTATTGTCAGTTGCCCTGGCTGCCTGTGGAACTTCTGAAGAAAAATCAGAAGGCAAGAATGGGACTGCAGGAACAAAGAAACTAGTCGTAGGTGCTTCAAACGTACCACATGCGGAAATTTTAGAAGAAGCAAAGCCGCTGTTAGCTGAAAAAGGTATTGATTTAGAAATCGTCACTTTTCAAGATTATGTATTGCCAAACCAAGCTTTAGAATCTGGGGAATTAGATGCAAACTACTTCCAACACATTCCTTATTTAAATGCACAAATTGCTGAGAAGGGTTATGATTTCGTCAATGCCGGTGGAATTCACATTGAACCAATCGGAGTTTATTCACAAAAATATAAGAGTTTAGACGAACTTCCTGATGGCGCTCATATTATTGTTAGTAGCTCAGTTGCGGATCACGGCCGTATTTTAACCATGCTAGAAAAACAAGGTCTAATCACGTTAAAAGAAGGCGTTGAAAAAACGACTGCAACTGTAGAAGATATTGTTGATAATCCAAAAAATATTCAATTTGATGCGGAATATGAAGCAGCATTACTTCCACAAATTTATAACAATGGTGAAGGCGATGCAGTATTAATCAACTCAAACTATGCGATTGATGCTGGATTAAATCCACTTGAAGATTCAATTGCCATCGAGGAAAGCGACTCACCTTATGTGAACGTAATCGCGGTTCGTTCCGGTGATGAAACCAAAGAAGAAATCAAAACATTAATTGATGTGTTACGTTCTGAAGAAATTCAAAACTTCATTTTAGAAAAATACAAAGGTGCAGTTGTACCTGTTAAAGAGTAAACATATAATAAGGAAGAAACTTGGTAACGGACAGACTAATTTTAGTCTGTCCATTTTTTTATTACCATTATAAAAGTATTAGTATATTGGTCCATCTTCTGATACATTAAAGAATGGAGCAAGGAAGAAACTATCTTATGACTTTTTCCTAATAAACTTGATGTAAATCAATGAATTCAAATAAGATTTACATTAACATTATGACCGTAGTGTAAATAATCCCAAATGGTTGCAGTTAGATTCGATTTGTTATAAGATTGTAATGAGAATAAAATGAGAATGAAGAAATTTCGGAGGTATAGATAATGGCAGGGTCAACTTTAACAGTTAAAGATTTACATGTTGAAATCGATGGGAAAGAAATTTTAAAAGGAGTGAACCTTGAGGTTAAGGGTGGAGAAATCCATGCCATCATGGGTCCTAACGGAACTGGTAAATCAACTCTATCTTCAGCTATCATGGGACATCCAAAATATGAAGTCACAAGTGGAAGCGTTAGCTTAGATGATCAAGATGTATTAGAAATGGAAGTAGATGAGCGCGCTCGTGCAGGTCTTTTCTTAGCCATGCAATATCCAAGTGAAATTAATGGTGTTACAAATGCCGATTTCTTACGTTCAGCAATGAATGCCCGTTTAGGCGAAGGTAACGAAATTTCCTTAATGAAATTCATCCGCACAATGGATAAGCAAATGGATTTCTTAGAAATGGACCAAGATATGGCGCAACGCTACCTAAACGAAGGCTTCTCAGGTGGGGAAAAGAAGCGTAACGAAATCCTTCAATTAATGATGTTACAACCAAAAATTGCTATTTTAGACGAAATTGACTCAGGATTAGATATCGATGCTTTAAAAGTTGTTTCTAAAGGAATTAACGAAATGCGCGGCGAAGAGTTTGGTTGTTTAATTATCACTCACTACCAACGCTTACTTGACTATATTACTCCTGATTATGTTCATGTGATGATGCAAGGACGCATTGTGAAATCAGGTGGTCCTGAGCTTGCACAACGCCTAGAAGCAGAAGGTTATGACTGGATTAAGAAGGAACTTGGTATTGAAGACGAAACAGTTGGGCAAGAAGCATAAGCGTTAGGGGGAAATTTTCATGACTACGGAAACAAAATTACCATTTAACGGGGAGTATGTCGCTAATTTCTCTAAAGAAATTGGCGAGCCTGCTTGGTTGAATGAATTAAGAGTTCAGGCCTTAGCTCAAGCTGAACAGCTATCGTTACCAAAGCCTGATAAAACGAAAATTGACAAATGGAACTTCACACAATTTGAAAGCCATGTTGTTAAAAGTGAAGTATATCAATCTTTATCAGAGCTTCCAGAGCAAGTAAAAGTACTAGTTGGCGATAATGCTGCTAACAAGTCACTCTATATCCAACATAATACAACTCCAGCTTACCTGACTCTGTCTGATGAGTTAAAAGAAAATGGTGTTATTTTTACGGATATCTTTACTGCAGCTAAAGAGCACGGGGATTTATTGCAAAAATACTTCATGAAAAATGGAGTAAAAGTAGATGAGCATAAACTAACAGCTTTACACGCTGCTCTTATGAACGGCGGAGTTTTCGTATATGTTCCGAAGAATGTAGAGCTACAAGAACCGGTTCAAGCAATCTTTGTTCATGATGATGCTGCGTTAAATCTGTTTAATCATGTAATTGTCGTGACAGAAGATAATAGTAAAGTGACATATGTAGAAAACTATGTTTCAACTGTAGATTCTGCAAATAGCGTTTTTAATATTATTACAGAAGTAATGGCTGGACCAAACTCTAAAGTTCAATACGGCGCGGTTGATACGTTAGCAAAAGGAATCACCACTTATGTGAACCGTCGCGGTGTTGCAGCAAAAGATGCGCGCATTGAATGGTCTTTAGGTCTTATGAACGACGGTAATACCATTTCCGAAAACGTGACAAACTTAATCGGTGACGGATCGTTTGGTGATACAAAAACGGTTGTTGTGGGTCGAGGCGAGCAGACACAAAACTTTACGACAAGTGTTGTTCATTTTGGAAAACACACAGAAGGCTATATTTTAAAGCATGGCGTTATGAAGGATGCAGCTACTTCGATTTTTAACGGTATCGGTAAAATTGAACACGGTGCGTCAAAATCAAACGCTGAACAAGAATCACGCGTGTTAATGCTTAGTGAAAAAGCACGTGGCGATGCGAACCCAATTTTATTAATTGATGAAGATGATGTAACCGCTGGACATGCCGCCTCAGTCGGTCGTGTTGACCCTATTCAATTATACTATCTAATGAGTAGAGGGATTCCGAAAACAGAAGCAGAACGTCTTGTCATTCACGGATTCCTGGCTCCAGTTGTTAATGCTCTACCAATTGAAGGAGTTAAAGAGCAATTAACAGCTGTTATTGAAAGGAAAGTAAAGTAATGGATATCCTCGATATTCGAAAACAATTTCCGATTTTACATCAAGAAGTAAACGGCCATCCGCTTGTCTACTTGGATAGTGCCGCTACTTCCCAAAAGCCGATTCAAGTCATTGAAGCGTTAGAAAAATATTATCGTGAATATAATTCGAATGTTCATCGCGGCGTACACACTCTTGGCACAAGAGCAACTGATGGTTACGAAGGCGCTCGCGAAAAGGTTCGTAAATTTATTAATGCCAAGTCGACCGAGGAAATTATTTTTACTCGTGGTACGACAACAGCCATTAATACAGTGGCAGCAAGTTACGGTGCTGCGAATCTCCAGGAGGGAGATGAAATTGTCATCTCCCATATGGAGCACCATAGTAATATCATTCCTTGGCAACAAATTGCCAAAAAGACTGGCGCCCAGCTAAAGTATCTTCCACTGCAGGAAGATGGAACGATTTCTTTAGATGATTTTCAAGCAACTATTAATTCCAATACTAAAATTGTATCGATCATGCAGGTTTCCAATGTCCTTGGCGTGATTAATCCGATTAAGGATATTGCGAAAATGGCTCATGAACACGGTGCGATTATGGTTGTCGATGGGGCACAAAGCGCTCCACATATGAAAGTCGATGTCCAAGACTTGGATTGTGATTTCTTGGCTTTTTCTGGCCATAAAATGTGCGGTCCAACGGGAATCGGCGTTCTTTACGGGAAGAAAAGTCTGTTAGAAAAAATGGACCCAATCGAATTTGGCGGTGAAATGATTGACTTTGTTGAGTTATATGATTCAACATGGAAAGAGCTGCCTTGGAAGTTCGAAGGTGGTACTCCAATTATTGCCGGCGCCATTGGATTGGGAGCTGCTATTGATTTCCTTCAGGAGATTGGTTTAGAGCAGATTGCTGAGCATGAGCATAAACTAGCAGCATACGCATTAGAAAAAATGTCCACAATTGAAGGAATTAAGATATTTGGTCCAATGGATCCTTCCAAACGTGCAGGGGTTGTTACCTTCAACTTAAATGATGTCCACCCTCATGATGTGGCAACTGTATTAGATGCAGAAGGCATTGCTGTTCGGGCAGGTCATCACTGTGCACAACCACTTATGAGATGGCTAAAACAATCAGCAACGGCGAGAGCAAGTTTTTACCTGTATAACACGGAAGACGATATTGATAAGCTTGTCAGTGGGCTTGTCAAAACAAAGGAGTACTTCAGCGATGTCTTTTAACAATTTAGATGCCCTATATCGTCAAGTTATTATGGATCACTATAAAAATCCCCGAAACAAAGGTGTGCTCGAAGACGGGAATTTAACGATAAATATGAATAACCCAACTTGTGGAGATCGTATTCAATTAACCATGAATGTTGCTGATGGTATCGTAACGGATGCGAAGTTTGAAGGAGAAGGCTGTTCAATTTCGATGTCTTCCGCTTCGATGATGACCCAAGCCATTAAAGGGAAAAAAATCGAAGATGCTATCAAATTATCAACTATTTTCTCCAACATGATGCAAGGGAAAGAGTATGACGAGGACTTAGACCTTGGTGATATCGAAGCATTGCAGGGTGTTTCCAAGTTCCCGGCAAGAATCAAATGCGCAACCTTAGCCTGGAAAGCGATGGAAAAAGGGCTTAAGGAAGACGAACAATAACAAAACAGGGGTAAGCGGGGTAAGCTGTCCAGCTCCAGCGTCTAGACCCTCGAGGTCATAAGCCAATTCCTGAATGAAGGCAAAAAGCGCCTTCTTTCAGGGCTCGTCTTATGCTTGTCGGGGCTGAGCAAGGCGCTTCCGCTTTTCAAACGAAAGGGAGGACTCGATTATGGCAAAAAAAGCGCCTGAAATCGGTGATTATAAATATGGCTTCGCCGATAAAGATGTTTCGATTTTCCGTTCGAAGCGCGGATTAACGAAAGAAATCGTCGAAGAAATTTCAAAAATGAAGCAAGAGCCACAATGGATGTTAGATTTCCGTTTGAAGTCACTGGATCTATTCTATAGCATGCCAATGCCACAATGGGGCGGCGACCTAAATTCATTAAACTTCGAGGAAATTACTTATTATGTAAAACCATCTGAAAAAACTGAACGTTCTTGGGATGAGGTCCCTGAAGAAATCAAGGCTACCTTTGATAAATTAGGTATTCCTGAAGCAGAACAAAAATATTTAGCAGGGGTTTCTGCACAGTATGAATCTGAGGTTGTTTACCACAACATGCAGGAAGACCTTGAAAATCTTGGTATTGTCTTTAAGGATACGGACTCAGCACTTAAGGAAAACGAAGACATTTTCCGCGAGCACTGGGCAAAGGTAATTCCACCAACAGATAATAAATTTGCTGCATTAAACTCAGCAGTTTGGTCTGGTGGATCGTTTATCTACGTTCCAAAAGGGATCAAGGTTGAAACTCCTTTACAGGCTTACTTCCGTATCAACTCTGAAAACATGGGTCAGTTCGAGCGTACCTTGATTATTGTGGACGAAGGTGCTCATGTACACTATGTAGAAGGCTGTACTGCGCCTGTTTATACAACTAACTCTCTACACTCTGCTGTAGTTGAAATTATTATTAAAAAAGATGCCTATTGCCGTTACACAACGATTCAAAACTGGGCGAACAACGTTTACAACCTAGTTACGAAGCGTGCTGTTTGTGAAGAGAATGCGACAATGGAATGGATTGATGGTAACATCGGTTCCAAATTAACAATGAAGTATCCTGCTGTTATTTTAAAAGGTGAAGGCGCTCGTGGTATGACATTATCAATCGCAATCGCTGGTAAAGGTCAGCACCAGGATGCTGGAGCAAAAATGATACACTTAGCTCCAAACACTTCATCTACGATCGTATCGAAGTCAATTTCTAAGCATGGTGGTAAGGTAACGTACCGTGGTATCGTTCAATTCGGCCGCAAAGCAGACGGTGCTCGTTCTAATATCGAGTGCGATACACTAATTATGGATAACCAATCAACATCAGATACGATTCCGTATAATGAAATCTTAAACGATAACATTTCATTAGAACACGAAGCAAAAGTATCTAAGGTGTCTGAAGAACAATTATTCTACCTAATGAGCCGCGGTATTTCTGAACAAGAAGCAACCGAAATGATCGTTATGGGCTTCATCGAGCCATTTACAAAAGAACTTCCGATGGAATATGCTGTTGAAATGAACAGATTAATCAAGTTCGAGATGGAAGGATCTATTGGATAATAAAATATTTTGTAGAAGGCGAACTTTTAAAGTTCGCCTTCTTTTTTTATTGATTGTGTAAAGAGAAATACTGTTTTCTGCACCTGTTGATTGTAGCGGAAGGCACTCGACTCCTGCGGGATTAGCGGCAAGGGTGAGACCTAGGTAAAATGCTCCTCGAAGAGGGAGCATTTGTACCCCACAGGAGCAAAGCGACGAGGAGGCTCACCTGACGCCCCGCGGAAAGCGAGTGCCTGTAGCGAAAATCAACAAACTAATTTATCATAGCCTTTTGATTTTAGGAACTATACGGAAAACCAGTGACCTGACTAAATATTAGTCTAATATACCAACGATAATTAGAATAATTGAATTGCGGATAGGTCATAATGATACGGAATCAAATTATATGTAGCTTAAGCAGTGAAAGTAATTCTTGATAGGAGGTAGCCATGCAATACATTTGGGAAGCGTTAGCCATTTTATTTACAGGGTTTTGCTTATTAAGAATTGCTGGAAAAAAAACCATATCGCAAATGACAGGGTTAGAAACTATTACCATTTTAGCTATCGCATCAACCACAGGTCATGCCATTTCTGAGACGGGTTTATTAAAAACCATTTTAGCTTTATGTTCATTAGTAGCATTACTTATCTTTATTCAATTTATAGCGATTAAATTTAATATTGTTAAAAGGATTTTCGTTGGAGTACCAACACCAGTAATCAAGGATGGAAAAGTTATAACCCATAATCTAAAAAAACTACGTATAACGGGTGATCAATTAGAAGCGAGATTACGGGAAAAAGGAATATCATCTTTTTCAGATGTAAAAACTGCTTTCATTGAAATATCGGGAGAGATTGGATATGAGTTAATGGAACATGCAAAACCATTAACAATAGGGGAATTTGAAAAAATAATGCAACAATATCAAATTAGTTTTCCTAAAGAACAGCTAAGCGAAAATCAACTAGAAGAAAAGACAAAATAAAGGTTACATATTTATAAAGTGGTAGAACCGTCTAGTAAGTTAGGCGGATTTTTTATATTCTGACAATCAAATTTATGTTAATATAATTAGGATAACGAAATTTCTCATAAATGGAGATACATATCATGATCTACATTGGTACAACCGGTTGGGGTGACCAGGATTTACTTTATCCTGCTGGGACAGCCTTGCGCGATAAACTCCAAGTGTACGCCTCTCATTTTCCAACTGTTGAAGTCGATGCCAGCTTCTATGCGATTCAGCCGCTTCGAAATGCGGAAAAATGGATGAGGGACACTCCTGAGTCGTTTCGATTCGTTGTGAAGGCTTATCAAGGTATGACGGGTCATCTAAGAGGGGAAATCCCTTTTGAAACAAAACAAGTAATGTTTGACGCCTTCAAGGAATCGCTGGAGTCATATCTCAACACGTCCAAACTAGCCATGGTGTTATTTCAATTCCCACCTTGGTTTGATTGTAATAGAGAAAATGTAAACTATCTTAGATTTTGTAAAAATGAAATGGGTGACATCCCTTGCGCTTTAGAGTTTCGCCATCAATCTTGGTTCTTCCCTCAATACCGTGAAAAGACTTTACAATTTATGCGGGAAGAGGACTGGATTCATAGTATTTGTGACGAACCTCAGGTTGGGCTAGGGTCAATCCCGACTGTATTAGAGGCCATAAATCAGGAAAAACTCTTAATCCGGTTCCATGGACGAAATGTTCATGGCTGGCAGCAACAACAGGGGGTTAATTGGCGGGAAGTGCGTTATTTATATCAATACAACCAGCAAGAACTCCAAGAATGGGTTAACCACATTCATCAATTAAAAAGAAAATGTAAAAATATTTACATATTGTTTAATAATAATTCAGGAGGAGATGCGGCAGAAAACGCAAAAGACTTGATGCAACTTTTAAATATAGAATATTCAAATCTTGCTCCCCGGCAATTAGATTTATTTTAGAAAGAAACATTAGTCGGGTGGCAACTTGAAAAATGAGGGGTTAATTCAATATGGAATGGATTGTCTTAGTAATTATCGGTTTAGTGGCTAGCTCTATTGGTTCTTTAATTGGACTCGGTGGAGGGATTATCATTGTTCCTGCCCTGCTTTCAATTGGTACTTATACGAATCTTCTTGGAGATATTCCACCGCAGATTGCTGTTGGTACCACATCACTTATCTTAATTGTAACAGGACTTTCATCTACGCTAGCTTATATGAAGCATAAAACGGTTGATTATAAGAGTGGTTTTATTTTTTTTGCGGGTAGTGGACCAGGGGCAATTATCGGTGCGTGGGTTAATAAATTTTTAGACTTGCACTCATTTAATTTATATTTTGGGATTTTCATGATTTTTGTAGGCATTTTATTGATTGTGAAAAATAAACTGAAGCCAATGAAACTACGCACTGATAAAGGCGTCGTTCGGACTTTTACCGATCCAAGTGGGGTAACCCATCAATATGGTTTTCAACCTCTTTTAGGTTTTATTGTATCATTTGTCGTTGGCTTTAGTTCTGGATTATTTGGAATCGGCGGTGGCTCTTTAATGGTGCCGGCGATGATTTTGATTTTTATGTTTCCACCACATGTTGCTGTTGCTACATCGATGCTGTTAGTTTTTCTATCAGCTATAATCAGCTCGGCAACCCATATTACTTTAGGAAACGTCAACTGGTTGTATGCGTTGGCTTTAGTCCCGGGCGCATGGTTTGGAGCTAAATTTGGCTCATTTTTAAATACGAAAATAAAGAGTAATACGCTTGTGAATCTACTGCGCGCCTTCTTTATTATCATGGGATTGCGTTTAATTTATCAGGGAATATTTGGGTAAAATAGGACCGGTTATCACGCTTTTTTCACTCTCACATAAGCTATTAAGAGAGGAAAGGAGCGAATTTTAATGATTGAACTTTCACCAATAGTTATCGATGGTCATACCTTTTTAAGTGTTACCGTTCTCCTCCCTAAAACCACGCTTTTAGCTGTTTCAAACGATAAGGGGTACATTATGTGTGGGGCACTCGATGTTGGTTTATTAAACGAAAAATTAAAGGACCGTAAAATTATCGCTTGCCGTGCGGTGGGAGTAAGAACGATAGAGCAGCTATTAGAAGCCCCAATGGAATCAGTCACATACGAGGCGGAGAATTTAGGGATTCACAAGGGCATGATTGGAAAAGAAGCATTGTTAAAGATGGTCTAAACTTTTCATAAGGTATTCTACGATCAGATGAATAGTCAAATCTGAAAGTAGTTTTTTAAATAAAACTATCTCTATAATCCCCCCTGAACGCATACATATGCTTGTAAGGGGGGATTTGTCTTGGCGAAGTTTCGGGGACGTAGGTCCCGAAAAGGTCCGCTACCTTTTCGATATGTATTTTTAATAACGTTTGTCTTTTTTACTATTTCGACAATCATTGGTCTGTGGGTGATTAATAAGGGAATTGAGCCAGCCTTAATTGCTTATGCAGAAGCTCAAACCAAAAATATTGCAACATTGGTCATCAGTAAGGCCGAATATAAGGCTAGTGCCGGTGGGATGGATATAAAAGAAATTATTGAGTATGTACCAGATAAAGATGAAGGGGTTATTGTTAGGCTGAATACCGAAATCATTCGTAGTGTAATGAAGGAAACACAGCGATTAGTCCATTTAAATTTAAAAGAAGCTGAAAAAGGGAATCTTGAATATTTGGAAAGCACAACAGATATTTTCTTAAATGAAAATGAATCTAAAAAGGGAAAAGGAATTGTCTATGAAGTGCCGCTCGGTCAAGCTACAAATAATGCATTACTTGGTAACTTAGGACCCAAAATTCCAGTTCGTTTTTATTCAATAGGGGAAGTGGAGGTAGACGTTAAACCAGAATTAAAACCTTTTGGTATTAACAATGCATGGGTCGCCGTGTATATCGAGGTTAAAGTAGATGTCCAAATTATTGTCCCATTTGCCACGAAAGTAACAACAGTCATCCAAGACATTCCAGTCGCCATGGGAACCATCCCAGGCAGAGTTCCACAATACTACAACGGCGGCAACGGCGAAGGCACCTCCATTGAACTACCACTAAACTAACAAAACCACTCTAACCCTTTAAAGCATGTGTGATTTATTAAACACTAAAGTACTTTAGCGCTTTAGTGCTTTAATAAATATGGGGACAGTCCCCACATGCTTTAAAGGGTTAAAGTGTGTTTGCTTTGGGTTGTTTGGTAATTTGTTACTTTTACGAAATATGTTTTGACAGTTTTGTGAGAAATTATTATACTATCGTTATATCTTTTAAGTAGTCTGAAAATATTAAAACTTCCAATTTTTCTATTAATTTAGCTAATATTGGAAATTAGGGGGAATATAGTGATGGAAAATCGTCCACAGTGGGGAACGAGAGCCGGCTTTATTTTAGCCGCGATAGGATCAGCAGTTGGACTCGGTAATATTTGGAGATTCCCTGCGGTAGCTTATGAAAATGGGGGAGGGGCTTTCTTCTTACCATATTTATTCGCATTATTAACAGCAGGCATACCGCTATTAATACTTGAATTTACTTTAGGTCATAAGTATAGGGGGTCTGCACCATTAACCTTTGCCCGCTTAAATAAAAAATCTGAGGCACTTGGTTGGTGGCAATTAGCTATTTCATTTGTTATTTCTACTTATTATGCGGTTATCATTGCATGGGCAATGTCATACTCTAAATTCTCATTCTCCTTAGCGTGGGGGGACAAGCCTGATGAATTCCTTTTTAAAGAATTTTTACACTTGGCAGACAAACCCGGACAAATGGGCTCATTAGTTCCTGGTGTATTCATTCCATTAATCATCGTATGGGTTATTACATTAGGGATTCTTTTTAAAGGGGTAAAAAAAGGGATCGAGATTGCTAATAAAATAATGATTCCAACTCTAGTAGGGTTATTTTTAATTATCGTCATTCGCGCCATAACACTAGATGGAGCAGCCCAAGGATTGGAGGCATTCTTCAAACCTGATTGGAGCAAAATTGGCGATCCAAAGGTTTGGGTTGCCGCTTATAGCCAAATCTTCTTCAGTTTATCTATAGCTTTTGCTATCATGGTAACTTATTCAAGTTATCTACCAAAGAAAACAGAATTGACAAATAGTGCATTTATCACAGGATTTGCCAACTCAGGATTTGAGCTATTAGCTGGTATCGGGGTATTTTCTGCATTAGGATTTATGGCAACCCAACAAGGAGTGCCTGTAAGTGAAGTCGTATCAGCTGGTGTAGGTCTAGCGTTCGTCGTATTTCCGAAAATTATCAATGAGTTTCCTGCCTTTAACAGCTTTTTTGGCGCAGCGTTCTTCATTTGCCTAACATTAGCTGGTTTAACTTCCTTAATTTCTATAGTTGAAACGTATATTGCCGGGGTTCAAGATAAGTTTAAAGTTTCGAGAACGAAGGCAGTTGCCATCGGTGGAGGACTGTCAGCTCTTATTTCGATTTTGTTTGCCACGCAAGGTGGATTATATTTCTTAGACGTAGCCGACTATTTCATCAATAACTTTGGTGTAACAATCGCAGGACTTGTCGAGGTTGTTCTGATTGCATGGGTATTTAGAGAACTTAAAAACCTTCAAGCCCATGCAAATGGCATTTCGGATATCAAAATTGGAGCTTGGTGGAGGGTCTGCCTCGCAGTTGTAACTCCTTTAGTACTTGGATACATGTTGATCCAAAACATTATTACAAACATTAAAGACAACTATGAAGGGTATCCAACAGAATTCATCATTTATTCTGGTTGGTTAGTAGCAGCAGGGGCTATTATTATCGGATTACTATTTACCATCTTTAAATGGGATAAAAAGGTTGTATCTAATTACGAAAAGGAGGCTTCATAATATGTCAGTAAGTGCAATCACGATGATGTTCGTAGGTATTGTCATCATATGGGGTGGCCTCGTCGCAAGTGTGGTCAGTGCGGTTATGAAAGGAAAAAAGGCATAAAGAAAGGGAGATAGCTATTGGAGCTATCTCCTTTTCTTCTTACTTTGTCGCTCCTGCCGCTCCCATATACGCAAATGAGGATATGGGTCAAAAGACCATTCTGTACGGCCATTGTCTTTGTACATTCCATAATGTAAATGTGGAGGGAACTTTCCGGATGTCCCCGGGGGTCCATACCCGGAGCTACCCACCCCGCCGATTAACATGCCTGGTTCAACGATTTGCCCTACCTTTAAATCTTTGGCGAAACCACTTAAATGGGCAAAATAATGATAGGTGTTATTAATATCTCTTATACCAACCCGCCAGCCACCGAAACGATTCCATCCTTTCATTTCGATAATTCCATAGCTAGTTGCACGAACGGGTACACCATAGTCTGCAAAAATGTCAGTACCCTCATGAATACGTCGGCCACCCCACCCTCTTGCATCACCCCATGTATTTTTATAGCTATGATTACTCCTTATAGGGACTGGAAAAGCATACTTATCTAAATCTATTCGACCGAAATGTTTATAGATCTGTGCTTTACCTGTAATAATTCCAACAGTCTTATCTCGCTGATAATAATTCCATAGACCAATTTTGAGGTTATCATGGTCGATCCCAAAAGAAAGAAGATAATTAGCAAAGGAATGAAGAACATCTTCGTCGTCAGTCATGCTTGCTTTTCCATCTCCATTACCATCAATCCCAATCCCACCGAAAAACTGAATTGAAACAGGGTTTTCATCATCCAGCATCGGATTAAAGGGGCCGACCCATTTTTCTGGCGGAAAATAAATGCCGGTTAAGCCAGTTGCTTTAGGCAAATCTCTACGGACTTGGCGTATATGACGCTCATATTGGTCGATAGCGGCAAGATAGTACCATGGGATTTGAGTCACAGTCTCAACCTTCTTATATAATTGCATTCGTTCCTTATATAAATCTTCAGTCTGGGTATCCGCGTGAACGGGTGTGGCCAATAGAAATAGAAAAACGAAAATTACTACATGAATTATGCTTTTCACACGTATTCGCCCTCCAATAAATCATGTCTACTTATAGTGTGCAACTTATTCCAAATTACATGATTTTTAAATAATGGAAATGAGTAAATACACGTGCCTTGTCCTTAAATTTGTTGTATGTTAAAGTGTCTAGAGAGATAGAAGAAATATAAGGGGTGGACTCCATGAGTAAGGAAGAACATTTACGAAAACCCGAATGGTTAAAAATAAAGCTAAATACAAATGAAAATTATACTGGCCTAAAAAAAATGATGCGCGAAAAGAATCTACATACAGTTTGTGAAGAAGCCAGATGTCCGAATATCCATGAGTGTTGGGCAGTGAGACGGACAGCAACGTTTATGATTCTCGGCGACGTCTGTACAAGGGCATGTCGTTTTTGTGCAGTGAAAACAGGACTTCCTAACGAACTAGATTGGGCAGAGCCAGAACGTGTGGCTGATTCAGTTTCCCTAATGAATCTAAAACATGTTGTCATCACTGCTGTTGCCCGTGATGACCTAAAAGACGGAGGAGCGGCTGTATTTGCAGAGACGGTAAGAGCAGTTCGTCGTAAAAATCCATTCACTTCTATCGAAGTATTGCCATCGGACATGGGTGGAATCGAAGAAAATTTAAAAATCCTAATGGATGCAAAACCTGATATTTTAAATCATAATATTGAAACAGTTAGACGTTTAACACCAAGAATTAGGGCGCGAGCGCAATATGATCGCTCTTTGCAATTCTTACAAAGAGCTAAAATGATGCAGCCGACTACCCCGACCAAATCAAGCATCATGATTGGACTAGGTGAGACGAAAGAGGAAATTATTGAAGCTATGGATGATTTACGCGCCAATCAGGTCGATATTATTACGATTGGTCAATATCTCCAACCTTCAAAAAAACATTTAAAGGTGGAAAAATACTATACTCCTGCGGAATTTAATGAATTGAGAGACATAGCCATGACCAAAGGCTTTAGCCACTGTGAAGCGGGTCCACTTGTGCGCTCATCCTATCATGCTGATGAACAAGTCAACGCAGCTGCTCGTAAAAAACAAGAACTTGGTGAATTGGAAATTACAGAAGCAAAATAAGAACTAAACAAAGAGCCTGACTCAATCAGGCTCTTTTTATTACTGGGAATTGAGATTAAAACCTCTATCCATTTTTGGACGCATTTCTTCGTTCGAAACGCCATTTTCATTTTCGTTGTTACTAACTGTGTACCCTTGAGGAGAATTTAGCATCTTTAGGATAAGTCGATCAACTAGTTGATCAGCGTTGCGACTATTGGAACTCAGATTCGCATAACTTTCCACATTTTTGATTAAGTTTGGATTGTCGCTCACATAAACATGGTAATACCGTGGCACAAAAGATAATGCCGTACGTTTTACTTGATCAGCGGTCAAATTGCGATCCTTGCTATCAGTTGCGTAGGCGATTAAAACTTCTTCATCAGTAACTAGCGTGGCTACATCATGGACATTTGGCAAATCCGTACTTACCTTACTAATATGATCTGCCAATTTTTCACGATCTATCGCTACATGATGATCCGAATTTCGACCATTTACCATTGGATTCTTTTGATGACGGACATATCCGAAGTCTTTACTCATATTTTTGTTATTGGCATTGTAAAGGTCTGAACGTTTGGTGTTAACATTAATGGTATGTCCGCTTTCTTCATATATATCACGCTGAGCCATTTGATTTGCATTACAACCTGTCAGGGCAATAACCCCACAAAACCCTAAAGCGATGAACTTTTTGTTCATTTTAAACACCTCCTCTTTTATAGAATGACCATGTTTTTTCCTTTTTCACTTAGTAATTCATGGTGAATCAGTTATAATAGAGGAAGAAAGCAAAGTTTGCGAGGTGTCCGTTTTGATTGAAGTTAACAATGTAGCCTATGAGGTGGTAAAAGAGTATCGAAATGGTTTTAATGAGGAAACATTTCGTGCTAGATATAGCGATATATTAACACGCTACGACTTTATCGTTGGCGATTGGGGATATGGCCAATTACGACTAAAGGGTTTTTTTGAGGATCAAAATCCAAAAGCAGCCTTTGACACAAAAATTAGCACGTTAACGGAATATTTGTATGAATACTGTAACTTCGGTTGTGCTTATTTTGTCGTTAAAAAGGTCAATAAATAAGGATGGGCTTGGAATGCCCATCCTTTAAATTGTCTCATATAGAAAGTCTCTTAGTTCAGCCGCCTCTTCTTCTGAAAAATCAAAGGCATATTCTAAGTATCCCTCTTCCTTTAAATCATCTTCACCAATAATCGCAAATCGGTTACTTTGCATATTTAACACTAGTGATTTGCCGTAATGGCGACTCGATTGAACAATCGCCAGATCGTATCGCTGATGTTCCCCGACAAAACTAACAAACCGAGTTTTCGTATCCTCTAAATCATTATATAAAAAAAATCTTTCACTCATTAAATTTTCCTCCAATTTTCATTCCATTACTCTAATCATAACAAAAATGTTAAAATAATAAAGCGGATTATAATAATGAGGTGAAAATAAATGTATTTTGTTGATCGTGAAAAAATTGAACATACTTTAGTTTATTTTGAAAACCAACTGGCTTTATTTCAAAGCCACAAACAATGGAGTTCCCCAATTGAAATAGCAGCACTTGAACGAGTTACACATATGATGATCGAAGCAATCTTAGACGTTGGTAATTCGATGATTGACGGCTTTATTATGCGTGATCCAGGCAGCTATGAGGATATCGTAGACATTCTTATCGATGAAAAAGTTGTCACAAGCGAAATGGGGGTAAGCCTAAAAGAAGTGATCTCTCTTCGCAAAAATTTAATTCAACATTATCTGGAAGTCAATCACAAAACCATCGAGAAGACAGTAAACCAAAACATGGAAGCGTTAAAAAACTTTTCTGAAAAAGTAAGGGAGTATATCCAAAAGGAACTGGGACCGGTCTCTGCTTTTAAGAATTAGTGATCCTAAAATGTTAACAAGTTATCCATTGTTTTAAAATATTTATTTAGCTAAAATGAGTGGAGGAAGGTGATGCGGAATGTTACCAAACTCTACTTCAACAAAAGAAAAAATATTAACCTTGATAAAAGCCAATTCACAAATGACAGTCCTTGAATTGTCAGGTGAATTAAATATTACCGAAATGGCCGTTCGTCGTCACTTGCAAGTGCTCGAAACCGATGGTCTTTTACTTTGTATTATGAAAAAGAATACGACGGGTAGACCCTCAAAAGTATACCAATTAACCGAAAAAGGTGAAGAGTTTTTTCCACAAGCTTACAAACAAATCGGGATTGATTTATTACAAGAAATTAATCGTTTGGATGGAAAAATTGTCAATCAAGCCATTATGGCTAGACAAGAAAGACTTGTCAATCGTTACAAAAATCGATTATCAGGGAAAAATTTTAAAAACCAAGTTCAGGAAATGGCAAAAATTCAGTCCGAATTAGGGTTTATGGCAGAGGAATATGAAACTGGATCCGAGGTAGTCGGTGAAATTAAACAAGCGAATTGCCCCTATTTAGAGATAGCTCGAGATTTTCCGGAAATCTGCCGAAATGAACATAAATTTTTTGAAGAACTTCTAGGAACAAATAATATAATGAAATCCTCGTCGTTGTCTAAAGGGGATAGCTGTTGTCATTATATCATTCGAAAGGACTGAAGAAACCAGCTTGAAGACATACAAAGGATATTTGATTGATTTGGATGGAACCATGTATCGTGGCACCGAGGAAATTGCTGAGGCTGTCGACTTTGTAAATAAACTTTATGCCAAAGGAATTCCTTATCTGTTTGTAACCAATAATTCATCGAGGACTCCCGAACAAGTAGCGGATAAACTGCAGAGTTTTCGGATACCTGCAACAAAAGAACAGGTGTTTACAACGAGCCAAGCAACGGCTAACTATATATATGCCAAAAAACCAAATGCTAATGTTTATGTAATTGGCGAAGAGGGTATCCGGACATCTCTGAAGGATAAAGGATTTCAATTTGCCGATGAGAATGTCGACTATGTTGTCGTAGGAATCGATCGTGACATTAATTATGAAAAACTGGCTGTTGCCTGCTTAGCCGTCCGTAATGGCGCAACCTTTATTTCCACAAATGGCGATATTGCTATTCCAACTGAACGAGGTTTATTGCCTGGGAACGGCTCCTTAACTTCTGTGGTTTCCGTATCAACCCAAGTCAAGCCCATCTTTATCGGAAAACCCGAATCCATTATCATGGAGCAGGCTTTGAAGGTATTAGGAACAAACAAAGGGGAGACACTCATGGTTGGCGATTATTATGACACAGATATTCTCGCGGGAATCAATGCTGGCCTTGATACATTGCTTGTTCATACAGGTGTGACCACGAAAGAGCATTTAAAAAAGCATCAAGTTCAACCTACTTATACAGTCGATTCACTAAATGAATGGGAAATATAAAAAAGAGGCCAACCCAAGTGGTTGGCCTCTTTATCATTTTACATCTAGCTCCTGCGCCCAGCTCTTAGTGAACTTCACCCTAAACGGGCGGCTTTCGCTTTTGGTACTATTCTGCATTTGCGGCTCGGTGCGCGAGGCGACTAGATGCCGCAGCGGCGATGGCACCGACAATGTCATCTAAAAAGGTATGGCATTTCCCTGTTGATTTATCATTTAACAATTTTAAAATACCCGGTTTAAGTTTATCGATATATCCGTAATTAGTAAAACCGATTGATCCATAAACATTGACGATTGAAAAGGCTAAAATTTCATCAACCCCATAAAGTCCCTCATCAATCCCAATAATGGTTTGTAAAGGCTCTTCAAGCAATCCTTTTTCGGCAAGAATATCAAGTTGAATTCCCGTTAAGATGGCATTTTGCACCTCACGCTTCGTAAGGACACGTTCCACATTATGGATACAATCCTCCATCTTTAAATCCGGGTGATACTTTTCCTGGAGAAAAAAGACCAAATCAGCAATATCCTGAATCGTAACACCTCTATCTAAAATCCATTGCCTAGCGGTATTTTCTGTTGAATTGAATTTACTCTGTTCAGACATGGGCTTCACCTTTTTTCGTTAAATTTTCACTATTTATATACACTTTTTCTTAAAATATGCGTTGATGCCTAAAAAGGGACCATAGGTCATATTTCTTCTCTTTCATCATTTCCAAAGGGGCAATCACTATACCATACTTACCAAATTTACTGCATATATATGTTTTAAGAATAAGGAACGAGGTGTCAATATGCAAATAAAATGGCTTGAGGAATTCTATGGCATCCACTCACAGCAGCAAACTCGGGTTGGTCGTTATGAGGGTTTCATAAATAACGAGCAAATTTTTATAATGGCTCCCTTAAGGGAGAATAAAGAGCATATACCGGAATTACAGGGGATTGCTGAGCATTTGATTCATTCGGGCGATCGTCATGTGCTAACCATAACGAAAACAAAAACAGGTCAGCTTTGGGGAGAAAAGGAAGGGGAAAGCTTTTGCCTGCTATCTTGTCAGATTAGGAAACAAAATAAAATTCAACAACTTGGAAGAAAGTTAGCAAAATTCCATTATAGGGGATTAACTATTCCGTTTAAAGTGGAACGTACAAGTCGAATTGGCCAATGGAAACAGCTTTGGGAAAAAAGGTTGACGCAGATGGAAAATGTTTGGAAGGCAAAGCTGTATCATGCACCCGAAAATGAATTTGAACGGATGTTTCTTGAATCTTTTCCCTATTACTTAGGGTTGACCGAAAATGCAATTCAGTATCTAGTCGATTCAGAAATCGATGGAACTCCAGAACAATCCGACAATGGTACTGTTTGTCATGAGCGTTTTACCCATCAAACTTGGGGGAAAGATATTATTTTAAAAAATCCTTTAGATTGGGTTTTTGATCATCGCGGTAGAGATTTGGCTGAATGGTCACGAAGTGTATATTTTGAAAGTAAATACAATTATCATCAGCAAGTACGGAAATTTTTTCAAGACTATCAACAGCTAGCCCCTCTTTCAGCATTTGGATGGCGGTTGCTTTTTTCAAGACTCATTTTTCCTCTCCATTATTACGAGTGTATTGAGGATTACTATCTTTCATCATCAGAACAAAATAGAAATAGTAAGGAGGAAAATCTCTCGAAATTACTTAAAACAAGCTCCGAATACGAGCGTTTTTTAGGTGAATTTTTTCAATTAACCGAAGCTCCGATTCGAAAATGGGATATTCCACAATTAGATTGGATGATTCACTGATTTTTTTTTGATAAAATAGAGGTAGTAATCATAGAAGGAGATACTTATGAGACCTTATATTTTTATATCAAGAAAATTACCTGATGAAATCATTCAACCCCTAAGTGAGCAGTATAATGTTGGAATGTGGGAGGAGGAAGAGATTCCTGTTCCGAAAGAACGATTAATGGAAGAAGTAGGTCGTGCGGATGCTCTGTTAACAATGCTATCTGATACGATTGATCGGGATGTTTTAGAAGCAGGAAAGAAATTGAAGGTTGTTGCGAATTATGCCGTTGGTTTTAATAATATTGATGTTAAAGCGGCTAGCGAACTTGGGATAGCTGTTTGCAATACCCCAGATGTATTGACAGATTCGACAGCCGATTTAACATTTGCATTACTGCTTGCGACTGCGAGAAGGATCGTGGAAGCGGCTGAATATATAAAAAAAGACCTTTGGAATGGTTCAAGTCCATTATTTTTTGCCGGGCATGATATTCACCATAAAACACTTGGAATTGTTGGAATGGGTCGGATTGGGGAAGCGGTAGCAAAACGTGCCACCGGCTTTGAAATGGATATTAAATACTATAATCGCAATCGGAAGCTAGAAACCGAACGCGGTCTCGGTGTAACATATACTTCATTTGACGAATTAGTCGAAACATCAGACTTTATTGTTTGTTTAACACCGTTAACCGACCAAACTAGAAGTATGTTTACTCGTGAAGTTTTTCAAAAAATGAAAAAATCAGCTATCTTTATTAATGTTTCACGTGGCCCAGTTGTTGACGAGCAGGCGTTATATGAGGCTTTGGTGGTTGGTGAAATCGCTGGAGCCGGCTTAGACGTCTTTGAAAAAGAGCCTATTGATGCAAGCCATCCATTGTTACAGCTAGCTAATGTTGTTGCGATTCCGCATATCGGCAGTTCCACCATTGAAACACGGACAGCAATGATGCAGCTTTGCGTGGAAAATATTCAATTAGTATTATCAGGAAAACAACCGAAAACATTAGTCAATAACGATTGGCAAGTGACCGTATAAGAAAAAGGGGTTATCCGATTTTGGATAACCCCTTGCCAACTCATTGATTAAAATACTTGTTCTACTTCGACAACACCCGGAACTTCTTCAAGTAATGCTCTTTCAATTCCAGCTTTTAATGTGATGGTTGAGCTTGGGCAGCTTCCACAAGCTCCTAATAAACGAAGCTTTACTACTCCATCCTCAACATCAACTAGCTCACAATCTCCTCCATCACGAAGAAGAAATGGACGCAATTTATCTAATACTTCTTGAACTTCAGCCTTTATATTTTGCTCTGACATCATAATCGACTCCTTTCCTTAATCATATTATAATCATTCTCAATTGAAAAATCTATTCCGGAATTCTGGAAGTAGTGGAATCAAATAAGTATATTTTTCTTGTATAGTTGTTGTAAAATATAAGCAAAAGATGGGGGTGGGAAAAATGGAGAAAAAACCGGTAGAAATTATCGTTTACGGGGCTGAACAATTATGCCCAAGCTGTGTCAATCTACCATCTTCAAAGGAAACCTATGAATGGTTAGAGGCAGCAATCGCTAGAAAATTTGCTGCACAGCCCTTTACTATATCATATGTAGATATTTTTAATCCGCCAAGCGATGATACGAAAAAAGAATTTGCCGAACGGGTCATTGAAGAGGATATGTTCTATCCGGTAGTCTTACTAGAAGGAAAAATAGTTGGTGAAGGAAATCCAAAGCTAAAAACCATTTATGCTGAGATGGAGAAGTATGGTTATGTAAGCGTGGAATAAAAGATTTAGCGGAGCCTGACAAGTTCTAATTCGGTGGGCCAAAAAGCGGGGATTTCCATTGAAATTCTCGCTATTTTTGATTGTCGGAAAAGGCCGGAGTAATCGGACAGGTGAGTTGCTAAAAAGTGAAATCCTGTCTTGACGGGTCTTGTGTTCGGACAAGACAAAGGCGAAAAAGCGAAATTGAGTCCGATCAGGTCTTGTGTTCGGACAAGATTGGCCCCAAAAAGCGAATAGAGCTGCTATTCAGACAGGAAAGAGCCCAAAAAGCAAAACCGAGTCCGAATAGAGCAGCTAATCGGACAGGAAGAGTTATTAGGAGAAACAGTGCCTGACAATAGTTGATATATAAATTCCTTATTTTAGATACGATCACATGTCATATTAAATAGAAAAAAATAAAAAGCAGAGAATTTCACCTCAATTCTCTGCCTTAGTAGAAATTTTTCGTAGTATCATCCCTTATGATACTTATACATCCATAAAATCCCAGATTTGATTAAACGAGCAACGCGACCGGTAATCGGTCGGTCAGCGACTAACCCGAAGCCATGTTTTTTCCCTAATGAACCCAAAATACCTTTTAACTTAATTGCTGGGAAGTTTTGCGGTGGTTCCTCGCCATTCCAGCGTTTCATCAACACTTGAACAACTTGCTCTGCTTGACCCTCAGCAAGTTGAGCACTTGGGGCATGTGGTAAGCTTGCGCAATCACCAATGACAAACACAGTTTCGTCATTTGGAAGATGGTGTCGTGGTGTTAAAACCACTCGACCTTGGCTATCCTTTTCAACCTCTAAATCTTGAACAACCTTGTTTGGTTGAATTCCGGCTGTCCAAACAATTATATCGCAGGCAATTGGTTCGTCATGGTTAAATAAATGATCAGGTGCTACTCGGGTGATGTTTGCTCGATTAACAATTTGGACCCCATGTGAATCGAACCAATTTTGGACATATTGGCTTAATTTTTTCGGGAATGCTGATAAAATAAATTCGCCACGGTCAAATAATAAAATTTTTAAATCGGGACGACTTTCATATAACTCGCTCGCCAGCTCAACCCCGCTTAGTCCAGCTCCCACGATTCCAACAGTCGAACCCGGGGCTAAATTGTTTAATGCTTGATAGGTTTCTCGCGATTTTTCAATCGTTTGAATACTATAAGTAAATTCATCTGCACCAGGTACATTGTGATATTTATCCTCACAGCCTAGTCCTATTATTAGTTCGTCATATTCCTGTTGCTCGTCTTTCAAGATAACGCGCTTATTTTCTAAATCAATGGCGGAAATTTCTCCATATTTTACTTGTAATTGAGAATGTTCAGGGAATGCTACTCGAATATGCTGATCAGAAATGGTCCCAGCTGCTAAGGCATAATACTCTGTTTTAAGACAATGGTACGGGACACGGTCAATTAAAGTGATGGCAATATCTGTTGGCAGATTTGGTAAAAGTCTATCAAGAATTCTCATTCCACCATAGCCGCCGCCAAGAATAACAAGTTTTTTCATTGGTAAATCTCCTCTTTCTCCAGAAACCTTCGTTTCTGTACAAATTGTCGGATCACAATTTGAATTATCGTATTTTAATTATTTTAGCCATAAAAAGTATAACTAATATATGTCAAAATCACAACATTTTCGAAGAAAGTGTTGACAAATGTTTTCTTAGTTTTTATAATTGACGTTTTTTGGGAAACAGAGTAGGATTAATTTTGTAGCGAGAGGTGAAACGAAATGATCAAACCAGTTATTGAATTTTGTATAAGTAATCTGGCGAGTGGTGCCCAAAGGGCCTTAGAGATACTAGAAAAAGATCCAGACTTAGATGTTATTGAATACGGCTGCCTTGGTTATTGTGGGAAATGCGCATCGACACTATACGCTCTTGTAAACGGAGATGTGGTAACCGGTGACACGCCCGAAGAACTTGTTGAAAACATCTATCAATATATAGAAGATAATCCAATGTTTTAGGCTAGTTTTGCAGAACACAAATCTGTTTACCTAGCTTTTTTCTTTATTTTCCCTATCATAATGGCAAGGTTTGAATATGATAGGTATAAAGCAGAAAGTTTGAGGAAAAGAATTCGGATGTATATACTTAAGATAAACTCTCCAAGGAGGTCTTGAAAATGAGTGAATTAGTGATTATTACCGAAGCGGCGGCTTTACAAATAAAAGATATGATGAAACAAAACGAAGAGGAAGGTTCTTTCTTACGTGTTGGTGTTCAAGGTGGCGGCTGTAGTGGGCTATCTTACGGAATGGGCTTTGATCAAGAGAAAAAGGCAGATGATATCGAATTTGAATCCCATGGAATTACCGTTCTGGTAGATAAGGAAAGTGCACCTATTCTAAATGGAACGAAAATTGACTATAAACAATCGATGATGGGCGGAGGCTTCACCATCGACAATCCGAATGCGATTGCCTCTTGTGGGTGTGGGTCTTCGTTTAGAACAGCGACAGAAGTCGGTACGCCGGAAGAATGCTAATAATGATTTCTACCTTCTCTTCAATTAGAAAGAGAAGGTTTTTTTTGGTTACAGATAGGACAACCGTACATTTCTATCCAGCGCTAGGTTTTCGCCCCTTCAACTTGTACAAGTTCTACATAGGATAAATTGTAGTATAAAAATCCAAGTAAAGGTGGGGAAAACCTTGAACCGTAGATGTCGTGATCATCGTGACCACAATCGAGATAATGTTGGAGGAGTTTCTGACAGAAATCGTAATAGAAATCGTCATGACCAAATGCATGATGGTAATGTTGGTGGAGAACAGGATTTCTGTCAAAGAGTGCGCCGCTGCCATGAAGATGGCCAGGTAGGCGGAGTAGAAAACCGCCATCACAGAAGAAACAGATGCTGCTGGTGGTAACATCACTTTAGCACTTTAAAGCGGTGGGGGACAGTCCCCCACCGCTTTAAAGTGCTAAAGTGATTATGTTTTATTTTTGGGATTAAAACATGGATGAGCTGTGGAGAGGTTGGGTTTTGGCTTTTGGGTCGATGAAGGTTTTGGCATTGTTGACGGCGGTTGGAGCTTCACCGAATCCACAAGCGATAAGCTTTACTTTTCCTGGGTAGGTACAAATATCACCGGCGGCATAGATGCCCGGAATATTTGTCTCCATTTTTGAATTTACCCTGATGGAGTTCTTATCGATCTCCAGTCCCCAAGACTTAATCGGACCAAGTGATGAAACGAAGCCATAATTGACGATTACCGCATCAACATCAATAACCTCTTTAAGCTCACAATTGACTCCATTGATCACCACTTGTTTAATACCTAAATCACTACCGATAAAATCTGCTGGGACAAATGGAGTTTTCACTTTTACCTTTGAGTTAAACAGAATTTCAACACTATGCTCGTGGGCACGGAACTTATCTCGCCGGTGAATGATCGTGACTTCTTCAGCGATTGGCTCAAGCATTAATGCCCAGTCAACAGCTGAGTCACCACCACCAAATACAACGACCCTTTTGCCTGCAAACGCATTTAGGTCCTCAATGAAATAATGCAGGTTTTTTCTTTCATATTGAATCGAATCTTTAAGTTCAATTCTGCGAGGTTGGAAAGCACCATTCCCTGCAGTGATAATCACTGTTCTGGAATAATGAACTTCCTTATTTGTGGTAAGCTTAAAAATCCCCTTATCCTGTTTTTCAAGCCCATCTACAGATTGTTCAAGAACAATTTTGGGGTTGAACTTAGCCATTTGCTCTTTTAAATTATTCACAAGTTCTTGGGCACGTACTTTAGGAAAACCAGCTACATCATAGATAAATTTTTCTGGATATAGCGCGGATAATTGACCTCCTAACTGAGGTAAGCTCTCGATAATTTTAACGGACGCCTGTCTCATACCACCATAAAAAGCCGTAAATAATCCTGTTGGGCCACCACCAATTATCGTAATGTCATAGACTTTTTGGTCCTCGTTCATCTAAATCCCCCTCATCTCTAAGTTAAGCAAAAAATATTTTCCTCCATTAAGCGTTTTATTAAATTTTCCCATTGCTCACTTATTGTGGTAAAGTATATGATTTAAAACCCTTTTACAATCCTATGAATATGATGGAAATATAGAAGATACGAAGGTAAAAAGGTATATTGTTTGAAAATTCTTAGTTTTACAACACTAAGAAAGAGGCTTGAAAAAGCCAAACAAAACGAATAATATGGAAGTTGGGGTTAATTGTTAAGAATTTGTGACAATTTAGGTACTATTTTATGTCAAGCTAAGTGAAGGGTATCACAAACTTTATAACTGGCTTAAAAATAAAAAATGTTACCCATGCGGAAACTAAGGAAATAGTCCATAAAAAATATTGTTAAAGGTGGAAGTGATCACTTTGAGAAAGCCAAGAATTGTGATTTTAGGTGCTGGTTACGGTGGATTGATGACTACAACTCGTTTACAAAAAATGCTTGGTGTAAACGAAGCAGATATTGTTCTTGTTAATAAACATGACTATCACTATGAAACAACCTGGTTACACGAAGCTTCAGCAGGGACCTTACATCATGATCGAGTTCGATACGATATCCGCGATGTAATCGATAGCAGTAAAGTGAATTTTATTCATGATGCAGTTGTGGAAATTAAAACAGAAGAAAAAGTAGTTGTATTACAAAATGGTCAAGTAGAGTATGATTATTTAGTTATTGCTCTTGGTGGGGAGCCTGAGACATTTGGAATCAAAGGCTTAAAAGAATATGCATTTTCAATTGTTAACGTAAATGCTGCCCGTCAAATCCGTGAGCATATTGAATATCAATTTGCTAACTACAACAATGATATTGAGAAAAAAGATGATCGATTAACCATAGTAGTAGGCGGAGCAGGTTTCACCGGTATTGAATTCCTTGGTGAATTAACAAACCGTATCCCTGAGCTTTGTCATGAATATGATCTTGATTACCATAAAGTTCGATTAATTTGCGTGGAAGCAGCTCCAATGGCACTACCTGGATTTGACCCTGAATTAGTTAGCTATGCTGTATCACAGCTAGAAAGAAAAGGCGTTGAATTTAAGCTTGGAACCGCTATCAAGGAATGTACTCCTGAAGGAATTATAGTGGCAAAAGGCGATGAGGAAGTCCAAGAAATTAAAGCAGGTACAGTTGTCTGGGCAGCTGGTGTCCGTGGAAATTCCATTATTGAAAAATCAGGAATTGAAGCAATGCGTGGACGGGTCAAAGTTCAGCCGGATTTACGCGTTCCTGGTCATGACAATATTTTTATCATTGGTGATAGCTCATTAGTGATTAATGAAGAAATTAACCGCCCATACCCACCTACAGCGCAAATTGCCATGCAACAAGGCGAAACTTGTGCGAAAAACTTAGCTGCACTTGTTCGCGGTAAAGCGGAATTTGAAACGTTTAAACCAGATATTAAAGGAACGGTATGTTCTCTTGGAGAAGATGATGCTATCGGAGTTGTTTATGGTAAGAAACTCTTCGGTACTAAAGCTTCCTTTATGAAAAAGATGGTCGACAACCGCGCATTGTTGATGATTGGTGGCCCTTCATTAGTATTGAAAAAAGGTAAATTTAATATTCTATAATGGAAAGCTGGATCGCTAAGTCGATTCAGCTTTTTTTGAGGATAAAATCAATCCAGATATAGGAGAAAGTATCCTCAATAGGGTCGTTATCGGATAAAATGAAAATGAATATAAATAGGTTTGAAAATGAGGAGGAAACATGTCTAATAATAAACGCGGTAATGTCTGGCTAGGTGTTTCAGGGTTAGTGATTAATCAAAAAGGAGAATGGCTTGTAGTGAAAAAAAGGTATGGTGGTCTTAAAGGAATGTGGTCACTGCCTGCGGGATTTGTTGAGGGAAATGAAACCGCTGATCAAGCCGTTATTCGTGAAATAAAAGAGGAAACTGGTATTGATACCTTAAACAAGGGGCTAATTGGCCTAAGAACAGGGGTAATAAAAGAGGAAATTAGCGATAATATGTTAATGTTTTTACTGAATCCTATTGAACCAGCTATCGTATTGGCAGCAGAAGATGAACTTTATGAAGCAAAATTTATGATGCCGGAACTTCTATTGGAACAGGAAGAATGCTCCATTCTTCTCCAGTATCTCATACAATTAAAAATTTCAGATGTGAAGCCGGAAATTAATGGTATCAATCCTGGTGATCAATTTGGTTATACTGCTTATAAGTTATTTTTGTAATTTTCTGAAATTATGAGATAAAGCGAGATAAATAAAGAAAAATAGATTTGTATGCGGTTACAGTTCCCTTTTTTGAGCTAAAATGGACCTTTTCATTTAGTCATTTCCTTGATATATTATCAGAAAATTCAATTATATTTCTTCAGGAGGATGACAACGATGAAAGCACAAACAGTAGAAAAAAAGGAATGTACTTATTGTTCGGGTAAAGGATACTTCCAATTATTATTAGGAGGATCAGAAACTTGCATTTGTTGCGGAGGTTCAGGAACGAAAAAAGAATAACATTTTGAAAAGACTGCCAACTTAGTGAAATGGCAGTCTATTTTTTAAAATAGGCATAAATGATTGACTTCCTCATTCTACATTAAGTACACTTATTTTGTGTGTAAAAAGGGAGGACAAGACGATGCCTATTTGGGTTGTTATCATTTCAATGCTATTATTTTTTGTGTTATTTTTTGGAATTGGATTTTTGTTAAATATGCTTTTGAGAATGTCATGGATCATGGCGATTATCTACCCTTTAATTACGGTATTTATCGTAGATAAGGTTAGATTTATTGAATATTTCACCAATAGTGGTAAGGCATTTCGCGAACTTGGGGAAAGATTGGTTTCCTTACAAACAGCTGATCTTTTAATTTTAATTAGTGGTCTTGCTGGGGCTATTGTTGCAGGAATTGTTATCAAAATGCTTCGCAAAAACGGCTATCAAATGTTTTAGAGCTTTCACTTATATGGTGGAAGCTTTTTTATGTGGAGAGAAATCTATGTTTTCAATAAACTTATCTCCGTGTGTATAATTCCAAATCGTTTAGGAAATGAATACACATGGGAGGAATGAAAAAATAGATGAAAACTTTTACAAAACGAGTAAGTATGAGTGTCTTATTTGTCTTTGCCATTTTGACCACCTTTCAGGTGATTTCAGGTGTAGAAGCAACTACGCTTATCGCGCAGGCTTATCATTCCCTTATAACGTCAAAGGAGGCCGTATCCGTTTCAGCCGTTCCACCGAAGCTTGAGGACCTCGATTGGTCAAAGTACCCAACCAAAACGGTAGTGGCGACTGGATATACAGCCGGCTATGAATCTACAGGAAAAAATCCCGATCATCCAAGCTATGGGATTACTTATTCAGGTGTAAAAGTCAAACGTGACCTTTATTCAACGATTGCTGCCGATTTAACTGTATTTCCCATTGGGACAATATTGTTTATTCCCGGATACGGATATGGTGTAGTTGCCGATAAGGGTGGCGCGATCAAAGGAAATAGGCTAGATTTATTTTACGAAACAGTTCAAGACGTTTATGAAAAATGGGGCAAAAAGTCAGTTGATGTCTATGTCATTGAATATGGTGACGGTCGCCTTACAGAGGATAAATTGAACAGTTTAAACGAGAATGAATCGATGCAGGTATTTCGACAACAATATATTATAACAGAAAAAAAATAATAAAAAGCTGACATCCCCGCTAAAGATGTCAGCTTTTTTAATGAACTATGCCATGGATGATTAAGGTTAAAATGATACCCGTCAATCCACCAAAAAACACTTCAATTGGTTTATGTCCGAGCAATTCCTTTAGTTCTTTGCGTTTTACTTGTTCGGGTTTATTTTGCCAACCCTTAGCCTCATCCACAAATTTTTGAAAATCTGCGACCAATTGGTTCAATACGATTGCTTGCTCACCGGCTTGCCGTCTTACTCCAGTAGCATCAAACATAGTAATAATGGCAAATACGGCCGATATAGCGAATATGGTAGAATTTAAACCGGCTTCAAGGGCCACGCCGGTAGATAGAGCAGTAACAGCCGCAGAATGCGAACTTGGCATTCCGCCTGTACTCGTTAACAAAGACCAATCAAATTTTCGTGTTGCAATATATTGTATTGGAACTTTAATAAATTGGGCAAAAAAGATCGCTGCAATCGAAGACCATAATGAAAAGTTTAAAAACAAATCCATTCTTTCACCGCCTTAAAGCGTAAAATGACTTATTCTAATAATAAAGGTAATATAATAGGAGTGCAAATAAAACTCGACAAAGGTGATTAGATGGCAGACTATCCATTAGAATATTACCAATTCTTCATCCACTTTAATGAGGGAGACTATTATACTTGCCACGATCTACTAGAGGAAATGTGGTTAACCGACAAAGGGAATTTGTTTTTAAAAGGGCTCCTGCAAATGAGTGTTGCCATCTATCATTATGAGTACGGCAATGTGAAAGGCGCAAGGCTGATGATGAAAGCAGCGCATGACTATCTGCAGGATTACCGTCCAAAATACTGGAGTCTAGATTTAGAGCCAGTCTATCTCTTTATCGAAACATGCCTAAAAAAATTACCACAAGACATCGACCGTGTTCCCTATGAAGGGGTCCCACTTTTACCGAAACTCCCCCAGTTATTTATTAACCTAGAGGATGATTAGAAACTCGAAATAATCGCAAGATTCCGATATAATAAGGTGTACACAAAAAATATAAGGGGTGTGAATAAATGTTTAAAGTACAAGCAGATTGGAATTACTCTTCAGAACAAGAAAGTCTTATTATCGGCCTATTCGACAAGCCCACAAAGTTCGAAGGCCAGTTAGCAGAGCTTGACCAATTATTAGATGGACATTTAACTGAACTAGTCAAAAGTGGTGACATTTCAGCCAAGAAGAAAGGTGTTTCAAAAGTACATACCTTTGGTAAAATTGGCGCCAAGAGATTATATTTTGTTGGTTTAGGAAAAGAATCGGAGCTCCAATTCGAAACCTTAAAAGAAGCGTTCGGAAAAATATTCAAGACGCTACACACGAACAAGCAACAAGAAGCCACTGTGCTCTTACATTCATTCCAAACCGAGTCGATTGATGAAAATGACGTAGCCCACGCTTTAGCGGAAGGGTTCGCATTAGCAACCTATAAGTTCGAAGGGTATAAGCAAAAATCAAATGAGCCTGAAAAGAAATTAGAATACATCAAGGTTCTTGGTGGTATTGAAACAGAAGCCATCGAAGCAGCCTTAGAGGTTGGTTATACATACGGAAGAGCAACAAATTCAGCTCGTGAACTTGTGAATATGCCTGGAAATATGCTAACGGCAACTGAAATGGCCAACTATGCACGCCGCCTGGGTGAAAAGTATGACTTCGAAGTGGAAATTTTAGATAAGGTCGATATGGAGAAACTAGGTATGGGTGCCTTGCTTGCCGTAAACCAAGGGTCATCAGAGCCTCCGAAAATGATTGTCTTAAAGTACCAAGGAAAAGAAACATGGGAAGACGTAATTGCTCTAGTCGGTAAAGGAATTACCTTCGATACAGGTGGATACTCGTTGAAACCAAAAGAAGGCATCGTTGGCATGAAATCCGACATGGCAGGTGCAGCTGCTGTTTTAGGTGCAATGGAAATTATTGGTGAATTGAAACCAGAACAAAACGTTGTGGCTGTTATTCCTTCTACAGACAATATGGTTAGTGGAAATGCCTTTAAAGTAGATGATGTAATCACTTCAATGAGCGGAAAAACAATTGAGGTATTAAATACCGATGCTGAGGGACGTTTAGTATTAGCAGACGCGGTTACGTATGCTAAACATCACGGAGCGAATTATATTGTTGATGTTGCTACGTTGACAGGTGGGGTTATCGTCGCCTTAGGAATGAATACAACAGGTGCATTTACGAATAACGAGGTATTTTTTGAGCAAGTTTTAGAGGCTGCTTATGAAGCGGGAGAGCCGATGTGGCGTTTGCCGATTTTTGACAGAGACAAAGAGCGCGTTCGTGGCAGCAAAATTGCTGACTTGAACAACTCACCAGGCCGTGATGGGCATGCGATAATGGGGGCAGCCTTTATCGGTGAATTCGCTGAAGATACTCCATGGGTACACTTAGATATTGCAGGAACGTCAGGAAGTAAGCAAGATTCTGATCTTGGGCCAGCAGGAGCAACCGGTGTAATGACAAGAACATTGGCTTTATTAGTTGAAAGATTCGAACCAGTAAAATAATAATTATCAATAAATATCAATGCAAGTGGGCTGACTTCATACAAGAGTCAGCCTTTTATTTCGATATTAACCCCACCTTATGTGTAAGGCCAGGTGACAAACATTTACTTTATTTTCATTGGTATCAAAGACGATGGTCATTCCATCTGGAGTATAAGAGATTTTTGGCTCATCTCTTAAGCCTAGTGAATGAATTAATCTTTCTACCTCCTTCATATTGGAATACTGTGCTGCTGTCATGATATCCAAAGAAAATTTAGGGGAGGTAGCAAATTTATTAACAATAGTATTAGCAGAAATCATTAGATTTTGAATACATTTTGCGGATTTAATAAACAGCTTTGTATCCACAGGTGGTAGGGGGCGACATTGTACATAATAGGGATAGGTGGTGGGTGGATAATTTGGATAAAAATACGGATAATTATTTGGATATGGGGATTCTTTTACAAAATAATTAGAATTTGTTGGAATGTTTCTAGTAACATTCCGATAAGCATAATAGGGATACATATTTTTTCTCCTTTCTTTCCTTCATTCCCACCAACATAACCATATATATGTAATAAGAATAAAAACTATGAGTCTCTACTGATTGTAAAATTAAGGTAAAACATATATATTATTAGAATAAGATTGTTTTCAGATTTTTTTCCCCGATACCTAGTTTGTAAATAAGAATCTTGCTTTCTTATAGGAGGTCCGTTTAGATGGATCTGGATCAGTTACTGCAGTTTATAGAATCTTACGGATATTTGGGCTTGTTTTTCTGGGTATGGTTGGGGATATTTGGTTTACCAATTCCCAATGAGGTATTAAGCATGTCGGTTGCACTAACTTCCTCACAAAAAATTCTAAACCCATTTATCGCTTTTATTGTTTTTTATGGAGGAATTGTTGCGGCGCTAACTACCTGTTACTTTTTGGGTAAGTATGTGGGGCGACCACTAATTGGTTTTTTTGAGAAACGAAAAAGATACGCAAACTTAATTGAACGCTCGTTTCACTTGATTGAAAAACATCATGAAATTTCACTTTCGTTAAGTTATTTTATCCCTGGTGTCCGCAACTTTGTTCCTTTTTTATATGGCTTTAGCCGACTTTCCTTTGGCACTTTTGCCATCTATTCTTATTCAGGAGCATTTATTTGGCTTTGTATTACTTTTTCTTTAGGGTACCTTTTTGGTGATCACATAGAAGTCATTATTCACTATGGCAAAGAGGTATTACTTCTTTTAGGTGTTGCCGCTATTTTGGGTATCACCATTCATTTTTTATTACGAAGAAGACGGAAAAAACTAAACATGATGAAGGATTCTAGTTTCTAATTTGAAAGGTGATAATAATATGGACATAAAAAACACATTATTAAACTCATTAGGTATAGAAATCATTTCCTTGGAAAAAGGGAAAGTTGTCGCTACGATGCCGGTCGATGAGCGCACAAGACAACCGTTTGGACTATTGCACGGTGGGGCATCAGTTGCCTTAGCAGAAACAGTGGCGAGCATAGGTGCATATGAGTTAGTCGATAAGGAGACAGAAGCCGTTGTTGGGCTTGAAATCAATGCAAACCATGTGAAAGGCAAAAGAGATGGGATGGTTACAGCTACTGCAACAACGCTTCATCAAGGAAAAACGACCATGATTTGGGAGATTAGGATTGTTGATGAAGAAAACCAATTGATTTGCATTTCAAGATGCACAATGGCGGTACTAAAATTAAATAAAAAGGGAGCAATGTGACCGATTGCTCCCTTTTTATATCTCTTTATTATTTTGTAATACGTCAAACCTACTTTGATGGAATGAAGCGGGTGTCCATTTCATCATTTGATTGCGAATCGAACAAACGAAAGGGACCTCAATCTGTGCAATTTTTCCAAACATCCATGATTCCTGTATCACCCGTTTTGCTCGAGATATTCTTTCTAACTCAAAGGATTGCATCGCTTTTTCAAAATTCTTTTCTCGCTGCTGGCATTTTGCAAGAAAAACGGCATCTTCAATCGCCATGCTATCACCCTGACCTAGATTTGGTGTTTCGGCATGTGCAGCATCACCCAAAAGGAGAATTCGGTCATAGACATACTGATATAGGGATTCTAAATCATAAATGTAGCGGTGTGTCACTTGTTCATCGGGCGTATGTTCAAGGATTTTGCGAATCGGATGGTGATAATCTACAAAGTTCCATAAAATATCTTTTGTTTTCCAGGATTGATGGAGTGAATCATTGAGATCTCCATTTTTTAAGGCATACCAATAGAGCCGATTTTTTGAAAGAGGTATCATTCCAAAACGCCCCTTAGGCCCCCATGTTTCTGAAGGAACAGTGGTAAAGAACTCTGATGATAGTTCTACGATACCCTTCCAACAACTATAACCGGCATATCGCAGCTGTCTATTAGGAAAAAGCTGTGCCCTAATCGCTGAGTGAATTCCGTCACAACCAAGTAAATAATCTGTTTTAACGATGGTGCCATCTTCAAAATAGAGCTGAGTTTTTTTATGGTTTGTGGTAAAAAAGGCTAGTTTTTTATTATAAAATATATGTTTATCCGTTAAAGCCTCTAATAGAATTTCAATGAATTCATTTCGGTGGATAAAAACAAAAAGAGGATATTTTTTGGGTTTTGCTTGAATCGTTGTAATAGGTTTACCATGATGGTCGAGGATAATAAATTGATTACTCGAAACTCCTTGTAGTAATACTGGTGCTAATACACCTAAATCATCTAAGGTAGCGACCGCCTTTCCACTTAACAAAATTCCCGAACCTGCACGATTTTCTTGCATTTTTTTTTCGTAAATAGACACAGCTAAGCCGACTTTTTTTAATGCCAAGGCTGTGGCAAGTCCACTAATTCCTCCCCCAACAATCACTAATTTCTCTCTCATCTTCTTTGGACAACATTCTCTATTCTTTGAGAATTTGTCCTTCACTCCTTTTTAGCCAAATTATTCTTCTTCCTTCACTATACTAAAATAAATTACGATTAGTTGTGTATGATTTTTGACAATTCCAACAATTATGTGAAAACGAAGGAGTCCGATAGTTCACCGGACTCCTACTTCATCATTTTGTTGTTTTTATGTGCTTGCTTTAAATCATCTTGGACACTTCTATTCCATAAAGAAACTCCACTATTATAAGCAGCCCGACTTATCAGATGGCCTGATACGGGAGAGGTCATGAAGATAAAAGCAATTCCAAGTAATAGTCGCGAATTAAAATGTCCCTCTAGCAAATAGAAATATAAAAAGGTCCCTAACAAAATAAACATTACACCAAGTGTGGCACTTTTAGATGCTGCGTGGTTTCGTGTATAAACATCTGGCAAGCGTATTAGTCCAAAGGCCGTCACGAGACTTAAAAACGCACCTAGTCCAATGAAAAGAGTAATCACTATTTTAATGGCTGTCTCGATCATTTTCGATAATGACCCCCTTTTCAAGATATTTTGAAAAGGCTACCGTTCCAATAAACGCTAATATTCCAATTAATAAAATGATTTCCAAAAAGGCATTCGTTTTTAAGACAATCGAGATGAGCGCAATAATTCCGATTAAATTAATCCCAATGGCATCGAGAGCAACAACCCGATCAGGGGTTGTCGGTCCTTTGATGACTCGATAAATCAGGCCAAGCATGGATAGGGAAATAAGGAACAGGGATAAATGGGCGATAGTTTGAATCACTAACGGCTCACCTCCATAATCGCTTTTTCAAACGTATTTTTGATAGAATGAATCGCTTCTTCTGCGTTTGGAATATCCATCGCATGAATATATAACACCTTGTTATCGGGGGAAACATCAATGACCAATGTTCCCGGTGTTAAGGTAATTAAATTGGCGAGGACGGTAATTTCCCAGTCCTTTTTTAGCTCGGTCTCGAGGGCGAAAATTCCTGGGCGAATATCTAATTTAGGTTTAAGGATTACTTTTAAAACGGCGATATTTGATAGAATCAGTTCTCTAATAAAAATGAAAAGCAATCGGACAACAGCTAAAGCTCGATAAAGATAAAATCTTGACCTGAAAAATCGTCGAAACGAATAGATAATTATGAATCCAAAGAAATAGCCAATAAAGAAATCAACCGTTTCATAGGATACCTTTAAAAACATCCATATCCAAGCTAGGAACACATTTAATAGTATTTGAAAGGCCATCTACTTTCCCCCCTTTAAAACCGCATCGATATAGAGCGATGGGTTGGCAAGGACTTCTGAAGCTGCATGGATATAGGAATAGATGAATTCTGAAAAGATTCCGTACAGAATCGAAACAACCACTAACATAACAGGGCTAATTAGCAAATACCGTACAGGGGCCTGTTTATGATAGCTGTTAAGCTGCTCGCCCCAAAATCCGTTAATAAAAATTCTCATGACCGAAAACAAAACGACTAAACTAGAAAATAGGACAATTCCTGTAGCAAGGTAGTTTCCTTCTGAAAATCCACCTTGTATGATTAAAAGTTTCCCAACAAAACCACTTAAAGGTGGAATTCCAGCCAAAGCTAGACAAGCGATAAAATAAGTCCAAGCTAATCCAGGATAATCCTTTATAAGCCCCTGGAATTTCCGTAAATCACTTGTCCCGGTAATAGCAATAATAATCCCTACCAAAAGAAATAGTGCCGCTTTAATCATCATGTCATGAAGTAAATAAAAAATAGAACCGGTTAAGCCTTGCTCATTCATCGTCGAAACACCGAACAGAATCACCCCTACCGCCACGATAATATTATAGATAATGATTTTCTTAATATCCCAATAGGCAATCGCACCAATTAGGCCAATCACAATCGTAATAATAGCAAGAATCGCCAATAATTGATGGGTAAATCCTTGGTCATGATAGAAAAATAGGGTGTAAGTTCTCATAATGGAATAAACGCCGACCTTCGTAAGTAAGGCGCCAAATAAAGCCATTACCGGGACGGGGGGGACATAATAAGACCCCGGCAACCAAAAGAATAACGGAAAAATAGCCCCTTTTAATCCGAATACAATTAAAAATAGGACTGCAATGACTGTTAAAATTCCCGGTTGACCTATCTCAGCAATACGTACGGAAATATGAGCCATATTTAACGAACCAACGACCGAATATAAATAAGCAACCGTAATCACGAATAATGCCGATGAAATGACATTTACTAATATGTATTTTATCGATTCACGAAGTTGGGCCTTTGTCCCACCTAGCACGAGTAATACATAAGAAGACATTAGCATAACCTCAAAAAAGACGAAAAGGTTAAAAATATCCCCAGTTGTAAATGCACCAATGACACCAACCATCAGAAAATGGATAACACTGTAGTAATAAAAGTGTTCACGCTCCTCACCAATCGAACGAAAGGAGTAGAGAATACAAACAAATGAAATCATACTGGTTGTTAATACAAGTAACGCAGAGAGCATGTCCGACACAAGGGTAATCCCAAAAGGTGCCTGCCAATTGCTGACATCGAGAGTTTGAATGCCATTTTCCTTAACAGTATGAACAAGTAATAAGCTTATCGCTACAGTAATGATTGATGAAATGAGTGATAAAGTCCGTTGCAGCTTTATTTTTTTAATAAATATTAATAAAATAGCTGTCAGCAAAGGTATTAGGATGGGTAAAATCATCAAATTATTCATTTCCTTCATTTCCTCTCAAACGATTCATATCATCCGTACCTAGCTCTTGATAGGCACGATAGGCCAATACGAGGAAAAAGGAAGTAACCCCAAAACTGATGACAATGGCCGTTAAAATTAATGCCTGTGGTAACGGGTCAACAAAAGATGAGGCATGTTCCCCGAGTAAAGGAGCTGCTCCTCTCTTTAAACCACCCATTGTTAAAATTAATAGATGGGCACCATGGCTTAAAAGGCCAGTTCCAATAATGATCCGCAGTAAGCTTTTGGAAAGCATTAAATAGGTTGCTGTCATAAACAAAATCCCAACAACAATAGCCATTAAAATTTCCATTATTCGTCCTCTCCTATCGTTTGAATAATGGTCATCGTAACACCGACAACAACAAGGAAAACCCCTGTATCAAAAAGAACAGCTGTATGGAGGGAGGTCTTCCCTAAAAACGGTAATTGGAAATAGTCGAAGGCATGAGTGAGAAAAGGTTTACCAGAAAGTAAACCAATTACCCCCGTTCCTACCGCAAATAACAGGCCAGTTCCAATTAAATATTTATAATCGATTGGTAATATATTTTGTACGGTCTTTAAATCAAAGGCTAACAGTAATAAAACAATCGCTCCAGATGTCATTAAACCACCGATAAAGCCGCCACCAGGATAGTAGTGTCCTGCGAAAAAGATATGGATGGAAAAAAGAATGATGACAAACAGAACAATCTTCGTAACCGTCTGTAGAATTAAATCATTGGTTCTCATCCTTCCTTCCTCCTTGTTAACCTTAGTTTAATCATTGCAAAAATCCCGAGCGCTGCAATTGCTAACACACATATTTCAAACATCGTATCGAATCCACGGAAGTCAACGAGAATGACATTTACCATATTTTCGCCGCCGGCCTTTTTATATGTATTTTCAATATAATATTCGGCAATGGAAGGAAACAGTTTGTTGCTATGGGCCGATATGGCAATTAAGGTGACGATAGCCCCAACGCCAACCGAAATTAACATGTTTACCGCTTTAAAGCCAACTGGTCTCTCGTACCGTTTTAATTCTGGCAAATGGTAAAAACAAAGCAAAAACAATGAGACAGAGACAGTTTCAATAACCAATTGTGTCAATGCTAAATCTGGAGCCCTAAATACAACGAATAAAAGAGAAACTGTATAGCCAACAGCTCCTAATAAAATAATCGAGGTTAATCGTGATTTGGCAAATAAAATCGAAATGGAGCCGATAACAATAATAAGTGCCAAAATCAATTCATAAACACCTACTGGAGCCGTATTGGTGGTTTCAAGTTTAAAGGCGGATTTCCAATAAAGGGAAAAACCTAAAATAATAATAAAGAAAAAGAAAATATAGACGAGATAAGTTCTAATGAACCCATTCATATAGCCCTTCGTTAGCCTCATGGCACCAAATTGTGAACGATCTAACAGTGCTTCATACAGCTTATTGAAGGTTAGTTTTTCTGGCAATAGCAAATAGATATTTTGCCATTTTGCCAATGTTTTAAATAGAATCAACCCTAGAATCACTACACCAATTGTCATCCAAAGTTCGGTGTTAACGCCATGCCAATGGGCAATTTCGACATCAAATACTTCATTCGGTCCTAGTAGCGATGGGAGAATAGAGGCCATTGTTGGTTCAATCAGGCTATAAGACAATATATTAGGGAATATCCCAAAAATAATGACAAGCGACGCTAAAATGATAGGAGGAACTAACATCCCGAATGGTGCTTCATGTGGCTTCTTTACTAGTTTCTCCGGTTGGAACTTACCTGTGAATGTCTTAAAAACAATAACCATGCTGTAAATAAAAGTAAATACACTAGCAATCCAAGCTAATAAGGGGAACAGAATTCCCCAAGTGTCTAAATTAAATAAATCGAATTGGGCAATCTTCAGCATTCCACTAAAAAACATTTCTTTACTTAAAAACCCGTTAAACGGTGGTAATCCCGCCATTGAAAAGGCACCGATAATCGCCAACGTAAAAGTGATCGGCATAAAATTCATTAACCCACCTAAACGGCGAATATCTCTTGTTCCCGTTTCATGGTCAATGATTCCCACGACCATAAAGAGGCTTCCTTTAAAGGTGGCATGATTAATTAAATGAAAAATGGCAGCAGCGGTTGCTACGGTAAAATTTTGATCATCAATGGAATCAAAATGAAGGGCTGCTGCACCAATCCCCAATAGGGACATAATTAGTCCTAACTGGCTGACTGTGGAATAAGCTAAAATGGCCTTCAAATCCGTTTGTCTAACAGCTGTAAATGAACCCCAGCATAATGTAACAATTCCAACTCCGGCGACAAGCCAAAGCCAAACTAGTGATTCGGCAAAAATAGGGCTCATTCTTGCAACCAGATAAATTCCCGCTTTTACCATTGTAGCGGAGTGAAGATAAGCACTAACCGGTGTTGGTGCCTCCATGGCATCCGGTAGCCAAATGTGAAACGGAAATTGTGCTGATTTGGTGAAGGCGCCTAACAAAATAAGTAGCATGGCAGGAATAAATAATGAATGATTAAATAGTTGGTCTGCTTTAGTGACCATTTCCGAAATCATAAAGGTACCTGTCATTAAGTAGAGCAGGATGATTCCTCCAAGCATTGATAAGCCGCCGAACACGGTAATAAGCATCGATTTTTGGGCACCGTATCGAGACTTTTCCCTTGTAAACCAATAACCAATTAACAGAAAGGAAGAAAAGCTGGTAAATTCCCAGAACAGATAGAGGACAATTAAATTATCGTTTAACACAACACCAAGCATGGCCCCCATAAATAACAATAAATAAACGTAAAACGTATTTAACTTCTCCTGGTCCTTCGCTAAGTAAAAGATGGAATACAACACAACCAATGAGCCAATCCCAGTAATTAATAGAGCAAATAAAAGGCCAAGGCTATCCAGTTGTACCTGAAAGTTAATATGTAAGGATGGTATCCATTCAAATGATTCCACTAAACTTTTATGGTGTTTGGTTTTTCCAAGAAAGGTCAAAAGGTAGCTGAATAGAAGAATCGGTAATGGAAGGACAAACCACCCCGTATGTATTCGCTGGAGAAATTTATATAAAATTGGAATGAATATTGCTAATATAAACGGTGAAAAAATGGCGAGATGTAGTAAGGACAAATCAATACCCCCTTTTTTATAAATTTTTGGTTTTTGACCTATCTATGATTCCCTTATTTAACTAATAATACAGATTATACCGTAATTTTTGGGGGAATGCATTTAAAGGTACCTGCTTCGAGAGCAAAGTGCTTGTGTATATTAAATAAGATAAAATGCATAAAAAACGCTAAAAAAAATTTTTTTATACATAAAAAAAATTTGATTTTCCATCCTACTTAATAGAGGGTGGTGTTAAGTATGTTTGGAAAAATAATCGGGGCTTGTTTCATCTTTCTTTTATTGTTTATTAGTGCCTGGTTAGTTGATCATACCCATCGGGGGAATAACGTGATTCAGCCTCCAGTCACTGCTGATGTCATTCCAATCAACGCCATTACAACGCCTTTGCAACACCAACCCATCGAGGTTTTTATGCCGAGGGAATATGTCAAAATCAAAAACATTCTCCAATAGAAAAACTCTGTCCATTGGCAGAGTTTTTTTCCATTTTATTTGAAAAAAATTTTTAGGAAAATCCAGAAAAGTTAAAAAATTTAGCCTTCATTCATGCTATAATAAATTTATAAATTCTATTTTGAGGGTGGTGAATGAATGGAAGGTCAGCAACAGCATTTGTTTATTGATTTCGAGTTTACAATGCCTGAAAAGAATAAAAAGAACCCCGAATTTTATCCGGAAATTATTGAGGCAGGCATCGTCGTTGTTCAAGAGGGAAAAATTGTTGAGCAATATTCTACCTTTGTTACTCCAATTAAATTTTCCAAACTGACTGATCGCTGTAAATCATTTCTGAATATTAGCCAAAAACAAGTGGACCAAGGGGTACCATTTTCCCATCTAGTTGAAAAGCTAAAAGGTTACCAAGCAAATGGGTCAACTGTTGTCGTGACATGGGGAAATATGGATATGCGCGTACTTCGGTCAAATTGTGAGAAGGCCAATTTAAAGTTTCCTTTCTTAACAAAAGAAATCGACCTTTCCATGGAGTATAAGCGATTTTTTGGTGACCAAAATCAAACAGGCCTATGGAAGGCTGTTCAAGAGTATGGAAAAGAGGGGACAGGCAAGCATCATCGTGCACTAGATGATGCATTAACAACCTATAATATTTTTAAATTAGTCGAAAAGGATAAGCGCTACCTTCAAAAACCTGAACCAACAACCATTGGCGACCGGATTGATTTTTCTAAAGTGTTCAATAAGTTCGCTTAAAAGCCAAATCACATCAAAGTGATTTGGCTTATATTATGTTTATTTAGGACTTAAAATATTCATTTTCCAGGCTAACGATATTTTTTAAGCTTAGCTCTGCCCATTGAGATTGATCATTTTTCAAGTCGGATTTTAACTTTTCAATAGCGACCTTTAAAGATTCCTGATAATCAGGAACTTCCTCAATAAATGGCTTCACCATCTGCTTCGGCACATTCGCTTGTTCGCGAAACGCTAAAGCTTTCCGTTCATGGAAAAATCCAAGGCCCACCTCTTTTGGATTATGTAAATCCCCTTGCATCGGATGTTTTAAAACGGCTAACGTTTTTACTAAATAGTGCTGCGGACGAATATCCGTAACCTCGCCAATGTATTTACCAGTTTTATAGATGGATGTTACAATATCCCCAATTGAAAGTTCAGACATTCTTTTAACCTCCTGTTTTGTCATTATTTTCATTATGTACAAATCTATGTTAAAAACCAAGTGCAAAAATAACAGAAATCGGGTAAAGTAAAAAAGTGGAGGTTGATAGATCAATGAAATTAAAATTAATGTCTTTACTAGTAATCATGTTATTAATTTTGGCAGCATGTGGAACATCAAAAGATAAGGAAAATGCTGACAAAACAAATGGTAGTGAAACAAACACTGAGCAGGGCAATAACGATGAAAAGACCGCACCAAGTACCGATGGTTATCCTCAACTCACAGCTGAGGTCCAGGGGAATGAACGTCTAGTGGCGATGAATACATCCATGGGTACAATTAAAATCAAACTGTTCCCGGATTATGCCCCAAAGACAGTTGAAAACTTTATTAAACATAGTGAAGAGGGGTATTACAACGGAGTCATTTTCCATCGTGTTATAAAAGATTTTATGATTCAAGGTGGCGACCCGGATGGAACAGGTATGGGTGGCGAAAGTATTTGGGGAGGGCCGTTTGAAGATGAATTTTCAGACAAGCTATTTAACATCCGCGGCGCCTTATCGATGGCTAACGCTGGACCAAATACAAATGGCAGCCAATTTTTCATTGTTCAAAATCAAACAGTTGATCCAGGCATGATTGACCAAATGAGACAAGCTGGCTACCCTGAAGAGGTTTTAAAAGCGTATGAAAATGGTGGGACTCCTTGGTTAGATCATGCACATACTGTATTTGGACAAGTTGTTGAAGGAATGGATGTTGTTGATAGCATTGCTAATGTCAAAACAGAAAGTGGCGACAGACCAGCTGAAGAAGTCGTCATCAAATCAATCGAAGTGCTTAAATAAGAATGGGCTTAAAAGTCATCCAGTATGCGCTGGTTGGCTTTTTTTTGTTATAATGATGATAAATAAGTTCGAAAAGGAGCTTTTGAATGTTAACGAGCTATATCTTATCCCTATTTTTATATTTTCCAGAAGATAAATCTGAATATTTTCCCGCTGTTCTCACCATGATTGTTTTTTTGATTTTAGCTGTTTTCACTATGCTATGGATTATTAAATACTCCAAAAAAGAAGCAGAGAAAACCAGGGCTTTGGAAGAAAGTCTATTGAAACAGATTGATGAAAAAAATCATGCGCAAAAAAATGAGGGAAAAGTTTAATTAAAAAGACAGTTGAGGACAAAATGACCGTCTAAACCGATCAAATTGTCCTCAATCGGGCTACCATAGTACAAAAATGCTAGAATTTGTTCATAAAACTTTTATAATTAAACATTTCCATTTTCGCAGGCGTTTCATTATAATATATATGCACAAGTTTATTTTTTTTTGTTGAATTGCGAAAACGTTTGCACAGCAAAAATAAAACAAAAAAGGATGTCATTAAAAATGAAAAGATTATTTGAAATCGATCGATGGAAAATTATTGAAAAAGACCTACATAAAGAAGATTTCCGCCTCGCCGAGAGTATTATGAGTCTTGGTAATGGGCACATGGGGATGCGCGGAAATTTTGAAGAGAACTACTCTGGGGATTTCCACCGTGGGTCTTATATAGCAGGTGTTTGGTTTCCAGATAAAACTCGTGTTGGATGGTGGAAAAATGGCTACCCGGAATACTTCGGAAAAGTCATTAACTCAACTAATTATATTGGCATCAGAGTTTTTATTGATAGTGATGAAATTGACCTTTACAAAAATAAGGTGACTGAATTTTACCGTGAGCTTGATATGCAGCATGGCGTCCTAACACGTAAGTTCACGATTCAGCAGGACGATAAAGAAACTAGGGTAGAGGTTGTTCGTTTCTTGTCAACTACCGAAAAGGAACTTGCGGTTATTCAATATAAGGTTACACCAATCAACCATAATGCTGAGATTACCTTTATTCCGTATCTTGACGGTGATATTCGTAACGAAGATTCCAATTACGATGAGGATTTTTGGTTGGAAGTTAGTCGTGAAGTAGGGGAATACAAGGGTAGCTTAGTGATGAAAACGAAAGATAATCCATTTGGTAGCCCAACCTTCCAAACAGCCTTACAAATGGAAGTGAAAGTAACAGGGCAAGTGTTGGACATTTCTACAAGCGAAAGAGCGGAGTACATTGAAAATAAAATTACCGTCAAAGGCGAAGCCGTTTTAGAAAAATACGTTGCGGTTACAACCGACCGTGATTACCCTACTAATCAATTGATACCAAAAGGGAAAGAAGTTTTAGCAAAATCTATAACAAAAGACTTTAATACCCTTTTAACTGAACATCAGCAAGGCTGGATAAAACGTTGGGAAAAAGCAGATGTTGAAATTAGCGGTGATGATGAAGCCCAACAAGGAATCCGTTTTAACCTATTTCAATTATTCAGCACCTATTATGGAGAGGATGCCCGACTTAATATCGGTCCAAAAGGTTTTACCGGTGAAAAGTACGGTGGGGCTACCTATTGGGATACTGAAGCATATGCGATTCCTCTTTACCTTTCAACAGCAAACCCAGAGGTCGCTAGAAATTTATTAATTTACCGACACCATCAATTGGATGGTGCTTACCATAATGCTAGACAGCAAGGATTAAAGGGTGCACTATACCCGATGGTAACCTTCACCGGTATCGAATGCCATAACGAATGGGAAATTACCTTTGAGGAAATCCACCGTAATGGCGCGATTGCCTACGCTATTTACAACTATGTCAATTATACGGGTGACCGCGACTACCTAAATGAATATGGGATTGACGTATTAACTGGCATCTCACGTTTTTGGGCGGACCGAGTTCACTATAATAAGAAAAAAGATCTCTATATGATGCATGGTGTCACTGGTCCAAATGAATATGAAAACAACGTTAACAACAACTGGTACACAAACCGAATCGCCGCTTGGACCTTAACCTATACATTAGATGTCATTGATTATTTAATTAAAAATGGTCACGCCGACCGGGTTACTGGACTAGATATAACAGATGCCGAGTTGGCAAAGTGGAATGAAATCATCGAAAAAATGTATCTCCCATACGATGAAGAACTTGGTGTATTTGTTCAACATGATACGTTCTTAGACAAGGATTTAATGCCGGCCAATCAGTTAAGTCCAGAGGACCGACCGTTAAATCAAAAATGGTCATGGGACAAAATTTTACGCAGCTGTTTTATTAAACAAGCCGATGTCCTTCAAGGCATATATTTCTTAAATCATGAATATTCCATTGAAGAGAAACGCCGTAACTTTGAATTCTACGAGCCAATGACCGTTCATGAATCGTCACTTTCCCCAAGCATCCACGCTGTTCTCGCGGCTGAGCTTGGAATGGAAGAGAAAGCTTACGAAATGTACCACCGGACCGCTCGCCTAGACCTTGATAATTACAACAATGATACTGAGGATGGTTTGCATATTACGAGTATGACTGGCGCTTGGCTTGCAATTGTTCAAGGATTCGCAGGCATGAGAACAGCCGATGAAACATTGGCGTTTGCACCGTTTATTCCTAGCACTTGGAACGGCTATTCCTTCAAAATCGTTTATCGTAATCATTATGTTAAAATTGAAGTCGATAAAGAGCAGATTCTCATCACTCAAGAAGGACCAGAGCTATCCATTAAGGTTTACGGGGATACGTATCAGCTCGGGGAAAATGGCCAGTTAGCCATTGCTATCAAACAGTAGGAGGGGTTCATATGGTTAGAACGTTACAGGCGTTTATTTTTGACCTAGACGGGGTTATCACCGATACGGCTGAATATCATTATTTAGCTTGGAAGGCCCTAGGTGAGGAACTGGGAATTCCTTTTACACGCGAATTTAACGAGGAATTAAAAGGGGTATCGCGGATGGATTCACTAGAAAAAATTCTTGCCCTTGGTGATCGGCAAGGCGATTTTACCTCCGAAGAGAAAGAAGCACTAGCGACGAAGAAAAATGAGCACTATGTTCGACTGATTGCAGGCATTAGCCCTGAAGATATTTTACCTAGTATTAGAGGATTAATTTCAGAAATTAAGGAGGGGGGCTATCGGCTCGGCCTAGCCTCCGTTAGCAAAAATGCTTTTACCGTCATGGATTCTTTAGACTTAACAAAAGAATTCGATGTCATCGTTGATGCCGCCACGATAAAAAAAGGCAAGCCAGACCCAGAAATTTTCTTAACAGCGGCGAAACTTTTAGAAGTGGACCCATCCGCATGCATCGGAATTGAAGATGCGGCAGCGGGGGTTGATTCAATCAAAGGAGCAGGCATGTTTGCAGTCGGAGTTGGAAGTGCAGAGTCACTTGCGAAAGCTGATTTAATCTACTCCACAACCGAGGCTCTGTCTCTATCGGAAATTATTAGTACTTTCCAATCAAGATAGCAAAAAAAGTGTCCCAACATGAAACTTTGGGACACTTTTTTTCGTAAATTTGTTGATTTTTAATGATACTTTTTATTGAAGGGCTCCTCAGCTCATATACCCAACTTCCGGGAATAACAAAATGTTTACTTCACCACTGCCAACACATCATTATTACTCAACACATAATTTCGTCCAAATACAGTGATTTCCAGTTCATCCCCACTTAATAACTCAATTCTAGTTTCTTCCCGATTCACCACTACACGTAAAGACCTACCGCAATATCGCAACGGAAACGAATAACCCTCCCACTCCCTTGGTAAAATTGGATGCAGGCTTAATCCGGTTTCCTTAATCCGTAATCCGCCAAAACCAAAGATGATGGCCATCCAGGTTCCGCCCATATTGGCCATATGCAGGCCGTCTTTCGTATTTCCATGAGTATTATCCAAATCCATTCGTGCTGTTTCAATAAAATATCGATAGGCTTTTTCATCATAACCCAATTTGGCAGCCATAATGCTAAATACACACGAAGACAAGGAAGAATCATGGGTTGTAACCTTTTCATAGTAGTTATAGGAATTACGCATGACTTCAAGACTTTGCTCATCCTCTAATAGAAAATGGGCCAAAATCGTGTCTGCCTGTTTGCAAACCTGATAACGGTAAAGGGTTAATGGATGATAGTGTAGTAATAACGGGAATTTTTCCTTCGGTGTTTGTTCCAAGTTCCAAACTTTCTTATTCAAAAACGTATCATCCTGAGGATTCATACCCAAACCCTCATCAAATGGCAAGTACATTTTATCGGCGGCTTCTAGCCATGAAACCACCTCAGCTTCAGCAAGACCAATTTTATCAACAACAACCTGTAAAGCCGATAAATCTCCATTTTGCAATAAGTGATAGACCTTTGCTGCCCAATGCAAATTATACTTGGCCATCACATTCGTATAGTAATTATTATTGACAATGCAGGTGTACTCGTCAGGACCTGTGATAGCATCAATTCGAAATTCGTCTCCTTTGAAGTGACCAACCTCCAGCCAAAGTCGGGCTGTCTCAAACAATAGTTCTGCCCCAAATTCTGCTAAAAACGCCACATCTTCAGTAGCTAGATAATATTGGATAAAGCTGTACGCAATGTCGGCGCTAATATGATATTGAGCCGAACCAGCAGGAAAATAGGATGAACACTCAGATCCGGATATTGTCCGCCATGGGAACAATGCCCCTTTTTGGTGTCCCATCTCCATTGCTCGCTGTCTTGCCCCATCTAATATCGAATAGCGATAAATCAATAATTTCTTAGCCATTTCCGGATTCGTCATGAGAAAGACGGGGAGCATATAAATTTCCGTATCCCAAAAATAATGCCCTTCATAACCCTCGCCGGATAGTCCCTTCGCCGCAATATTAGAAAACTTATCTTGACCAGCTGACTGAAGTAGGTGGTAAAGGTTAAAGCGAAGTCCTTCTTGCAGCTTGTCGTCTCCTATTATTTTAACATCGGCATTTTTCCAAAAGCGGGCGAGGAAATCGGTCTGCTTGTCTAAAAATGAATCAAAGGTGTCTGACTTGAAGCGAAGTGCCAGAGCTTCCTTGGTCGCAAACAAATCCTCACCATGGCGTAATGAATCAACAAAAATGTTTAATTTTTCAAAAACAATGGACCCTGATAGAACTCCAGTAAATTGGCTCTCAATTTCTCCTTTTCCGAAAAAATGGGCAATTGACCAGTTAGCTGGAACTCGATGAATAACGCCACAGCCAGCCCGAAGCTCCGAGCGCAGCGTCCGAACCTCGATATAGGAATCAGTTTGCCGGGTCACCTCTAGGCATTTGGCATGACCGGAGGAAACACGTGGGTCATTCGGATCTACGAAATTAGTGACATTCCCACTCACGGAGGAAACAATTCGAATCTCGCCAAAATAATTAACCGGCTCTATCACAAGTTTCTGGATAAACACTTCCTTCTCCAAAAAGGAAACAAGCCGTAAAAATCGTAGCTTTACTTCCTTTCCACCTGGTGAGCACCAATGAATAACTCTTTCGCTATACCCTTTATCTAAATGGAGGACGCGTTGATAGGACAAAACCTTTCCTGAAAAAAGCGAAAACTTCTCCTCACCTAAATAAATATTGATCGTTTGCGAATCAATCAAATTAACAAGCTTTTGCTGGGTTTCCGGAAAGGCGAATAGTTTTTCGCCGTAATCGATGGAAACAACATCATGAAAGGCATTGAGGTATGTTCCGCGAATGGAAGGACTTTCAGCGGAAAGGCCTTCCTCAAAATTACCGCGAACACCAAGATAACCATTTCCTGTAAAAAAGAGACTTTCTTCCGTTAAAATCTGTATTTCCTCTAAGGTATCTGAGCTGATTTTCCATGTCATTTTTGAACACCTCATCTTATTCCTTTACTCCACCAGACGTTAGTCCTGAGACAATTTGTTTTTGGAAAAATAACACCATTATTAATGTTGGTATGGTTACAATCGCTGTTGCTGCTGCAACTTCACCCCATAATATTTCAAACTGGGTTCGTAAAAACGAGATGGCTACTGGAACAGTATGATAAACTTGTTCAGAGTTTAACGTAACAGTTAACAGAAATTCATTCCAAGCTGAAATAAAGGTAATAATCGCCACTGTAAAAACACCAGGCGCCGCTAATGGGAACATAATTTTATATAGCGTTTGAAAAGGAGTAGCCCCATCGATTTTCGCCGATTCTTCAAGAGCCACCGGTATTTGATTAAAATGAGTCACTAAAATCCATACAGCCATAGGTAAGGTAATCGTTGAATAGGGTAGGACGATCATGTAACTGTTTAACCAGTCCAATTTTAAAAATAAATGATAAACTGGTCCAGTAATAATCATTTGCGGAAACATCGAAACGGCTAAGATTAGTCCTAATAAGATATTCTTCCCCTTAAAGTGAAACCGAGATATCGCATAAGACGAAAAAGTTGCAACGATTACCACATAAATGGTTGTCACGGAGGCTACGATAAAGCTGTTTATTATCGCTCGTAATATGTTTTTTTCAAACAAAACTTTTACATAGTTTACTAAAGTAGGGTCCTTCGGAATTACCCGAAAAGCCCCTTCACCAAAAATCTCCCCGGACGTTTTAAAGGAGGTGATGAATACCCAGAAAAACGGGAAAACCATGGCGAACAAGTAAAACACAAGAAACAGGCCAAAAAAGAACCATAATTTTCGTTTTGAAGCCACTATCATTCAACCTCCTTTAATTTTTATCCATCAAATTTGCGCCAAGAAATTTCACAAATAATGTCGCGATAAAGGCGACACATACAAACATTAGCATGACAATAATCGAACCGTAGCCGAAATTTGTTTGAGCGAACATGACCTTATAAGAGTAGATGGACAAGGTTTCAGTTTTACCACCTGGTCCGCCACCAGTAAGAACATAGATTAGATCGAAGACACGGAAGGCATCTAGCGTACGGAACAATAGAGCAACCAAGATGGAAGGTTTTAATAAAGGCAATGTTACTTTAAAAAAGGATTGAATCTTATTAGCGCCATCAATACTAGCAGCTTCGTACAAGGAATGAGGAATGTTCTGTAATCCGGCAAGCAGTAACAATGCCATATACGGAGTGGTTTTCCATACATCCGCCAAAATGGATGAAACCATTGCGCCACCACCGCTTAGTAGCAAGTCTTGCGATTGTTCGATTAAGCCAATCTGTTCAAAAAAATGAGCGACAATCCCGCTTGAGCCGTTGTATAAATAACTCCACATCAATGCAGCGACGGCGGTTGGAATTGCCCACGGGATTAATGAGGTTGTCCGAATTAACCCTTGGCCGGTCATTGCTTTGTTCAAAATAAGGGCCAGTCCGATTCCTAGGACAAGTTCAATGAACACCGAAACGATTGTAAAAAGGGTCGTATTCCATAAGGCAATGCCGACTCGCTCGTCCTTGAAAACTTTGCTATAGCCTTTTAGACCAATAAAGTTCGAGGGAATAATGCTGTTCTGAAAATCATCAACAAGAGCGGGTAAATCCTCTTTATGGTTCAATGTGTATTGGGTATTTAAATGTTCAACTAGCCCAGAAGCCTCTTTATGAAGGTTCTCGATTTCCGCACGTTGGTCATCGCTGATTTTGATAACCTTTTTTTGATTTTTGTATTGTTCCCCAATCGAATCTATACTCTTAGTAATCTCTCTTATCTTTTCTTGATCGTTGGTATCAGATACATTTGCCAAATCTTCTTCTAAAAACATTTTCACATAAAGTTGCGTTTCTTTAAAAAGGTCAACATTAAATCGTTCACTTAAATAAAGGCCGGCTTTTTGCTGGTCATTTAGTCGGAAATCAAAAAAGGTATAGGTAAATGACTGAATGACGGGCCATAGTGAAAAGACACCGATTAACAGAAGGGTCGGTAGAATATAAAGCCAGCCTTTTATGCCCAATTTTCGTTTCAACATGATTCACCCTTTCTTACAAAAGGTAGTTTACTAATTTTAAAAGGCTCTAATAAACTATTAGAGCCTATGGTCTAATAATTATTAAAGCCCTTGGCAATTCAAAATTACTGATTTAACGCTTCTTCAATTGCTCTGGCCGCTTCTTCAAGTCCTGTGCCGGAGCTTAAGTATTTATGGGCTTGAACTTGAATCGTGTCTGATACCTTTGAGTACTCAGGTGAAACAGGACGGGCAATCGTCGTTGTTAGAGCCTTTTGGAATCCTGGGAACGATAGCAGGGCATTAGAACCTTTTACTTCTTCATCATCCAATAATGCATTGTAACCAGGTAAGTATCCGCCTTCAGTAGACATGATTTTTTGACCTTCAGGTCCAGCAGCGAATTTTATAAACTCCCAAGCGCCATCTAAATGCTCGGAATTTTTATTAAGACCTAATAACCATCCACCAACAGAGCCGCCATTTGGCAGTGGTGCTATTCCTACTTGATCTTCCTTAACGGTTACGCCTTCTTCTTGTCCCTTAATCCGTCCAAATTGATATGGCCAGTTACGAGCGAATACGGCATTACCTTGCTCGAAGTTTGTGTGGGTTTCACCCTCCATAAAGTTTAAGATATCTTTAGGTGAAAATGGTGCCTTCGTGAACTTGTACATCGTTTCCAATCCGCCAGCAACATCACTGTAGGATTTTGTGTATTCGGTAACGTTAACGGTTAATCCTTCATATTGCTTTGACTGATAGGCGAATCCGAATTTTGTGCCAGCTTGACCGGTATAATTTTCAGCCATTGAATATAAATCATCGTAGCTATAGTCCCCGTTATTTAATTTAACTTTATCTTCATCACTGACAATATCAGAGCGATAGTACAGCAATCCTAAGTCAGGGAAGAAAGGAAGTGTATATTGTTTTCCTTTATAATTACCTGATGCCATTGAACCAGCGTTAAAATCGGCTTTGTTGTAGCTTGCCTCATTCATGCGAACATCGATTGGCTCAAGGTAGCCAGCTCCGGCAAATTCACCGGCCCAAACGACGTCAAGTGATAAAACATCGTATTCCGAAGAACCACTAGACAAAGAGTTTAATAGTTGGTCATGCATTTGGGCAGAGTCGTTAGTCATTTCAACCCATTCGATGTCATAATCTGGATTTTGCTCGTTAAAAGCAGCAATCAGCTTTTCAGTTGCCGGAGTATTGTCGTTTTGCGCTGCAAATTTTAAAACGATTTCTTTCTTTGGTTCGTCAACCTTTTCAGCGTCCTTTTCAGGATCCGCTTCGTTATTTGCTTTGTTACATCCAGCCAAAGCGATGCTGGCAGCGAATGAAACCGCTAACATTTTTGTCATCCATTTTTTCTCTTTCATGTAATAAGAACCCCCTTAGGCTTTTATAATTGAATTGTATTAATTTAGCAATTACAATGATATTAAAAATATAGTCTTTTTATTAAAATTTTGATTACAAAATGAGTGAGTGCGAATGAATTATCCTACAATTAAATCATCGATTATTAAAAAGTTTTACGAAACTCGAATGGAAAATAAACAAAATCTTTTTTACCATCCCTCCTACAATTTAGAGCAGCAATTAATGCATTCCATTATGAAGTGTGACGAAGACGGAGCAATTGCAGTACTAAATAAAATCAATCAACTCGACCGTGCCAAATTGGCTGAGGACCCGGTTCGTTCTTATAAAAATTCAATGATTTGTTCGTGTACTTTATTTACAAGAGCGGTCATTCGTGCCGGCCTTGTCCCCGAAGATGCCTTTAACCTTAGTGACGTTTATATTCAGCAGATTGAAAAGTTAAATGATATGAAGGAGCTATTTTTATTAGAATACGAGATGGTCGTATCTTTTATTGATCGGCTTAAGGTTGGCAGTGGACCTTCTTATAATTCTGTCGTTAATAAGGCAATAACCTTTATCCATCGGGAAATCCTTCATGAATTAACCCTTGAAAAAATCGCAGAACACGTGAATGTCCATCCAAGTTATCTCTCAAAGGCGTTTAAAAAATCAGTCGGGATGACCATTTCGGAATTTATCTCTCGGAAACGTATTGAAGAATCTAAGTATTTTTTGCTACACTCTAGTTCCAGTTTGAGTGATATTTCCCATCTATTTGGGTTCTGTAATCAGAGTTACTATACTTCTTTGTTTAAAAAATACACGGGAGTGACACCGAAGCAGTTTCGGGACCAACAGTCGCTAAGCTTGGAAGAAGAGTAATATTTGGTTTCTTATTATTTTGGCATTATAATGAGGGAAGGATTTTTATAATAGAAGGGATGATTTGTTTTGGCGAAGCAACAAATCGGTGTCGTTGGTGTCGGTGTTATGGGAAAAAGCCTGGCGCTGAATTTTGAAAGTAAAGGGTTTCCTGTGGCAGTTTATGATATATCGCAAGAAAAAGTGGAGGCAGTCCTAAGTGAGCATGAAGGGAAAAACATATTTGGCTCATGGAAGGTTGAAGAATTTATCCAGTCATTAGAAATACCACGAAAGATTCTACTAATGGTAAATGCCGGAGAAATTACTGATAAAGCGATTGAATCAATAGTACCTTATTTGGATAAAGGTGATATTTTAATTGACGGTGGAAATAGCTTTTTTGAAGATACAATTCGCCGAAATCAATACTTAGCAGAAAAGGGTATTCATTTTATCGGAGCTGGCGTTTCCGGTGGTGAAGAGGGGGCTTTAACTGGACCTGCCATTATGCCTAGTGGGGATAGGCTGGCCTATGACGAGGTTTCCCCTATGTTAACGGCGATTTCAGCAAAGGTAAATGGCGAGCCTTGCTGCACATATATTGGTCCAGATGGAGCCGGACACTATGTCAAAATGGTACATAACGGGATTGAATACGGCGATATGCAATTGATTTGTGAATCCTATCATTTACTGAAATCGGCTCTAGGATTAACAGCCTCAGAGTTGCACGAAATTTTTTCGGATTGGAATAAAGGAGAGCTAGATAGCTATTTAATCGAGATTACGGCTGATATTTTTACGAAAATCGATGAAGAATCTGGTAAGCCGCTCGTAGATGTTATTCTTGATACGGCTGGTCAAAAAGGGACGGGCAAGTGGACAAGCAAAAGTGCCCTAGACCTTGGGGTGCCGCTTTCGATTATTACGGAGTCAGTGTTTTCGCGATTCCTTTCAGCGATGAAGGAAGAGCGGGTTGCAGCAAGTAGTGTATTAAGTGGGCCAAGCAGTCAAACGTATCCAGGAAATCGTGATGAATTTATTGAAAAAATCCGTCGCGCCCTTTATTTGAGTAAAATTTGTTCCTATGCCCAAGGGTTTGCCCAATTCCGTTTAGCTTCTGAAGAATACGGTTGGGATTTAAAACCGGGGGAAATTGCGATGATATTTAGAGGTGGCTGTATTATTCGGGCGGCATTCCTCCAAAACATAAAAGACGCTTACGATCGTAATCCACAAATTAAAAACCTTTTGCTTGACCCATATTTTAAAGAAATCGTTGGTCGTTATCAGGAAGATGCACGCGATGTTGTTGCAACTGCAGTGAAGTTAGGAATCCCAACACCGGGTCTATCGAGTGCCTTGGCTTATTATGATAGTTACAGGTCGGCGGTTCTGCCTGCAAATCTTCTTCAAGCGCAAAGGGATTATTTTGGCGCGCATACTTACCAACGGATTGATAAAGAGGGAACCTATCATACGGATTGGCTGAAAAAATAGAGAGTGGAAGTGAAAATGGTGACAAAACAATGGTGGAAGGAAGCGGTAGTTTATCAAATTTATCCGCGCTCTTTTATGGATTCAAATGGTGATGGCGTCGGCGATATTAATGGAATTATTTCGAAACTAGATTATTTAAAAGAGCTTGGAATTGATGTGATTTGGCTATCACCGGTTTATCAGTCGCCAAATGACGATAATGGCTATGATATTAGTGATTATCGCGCGATAATGGACGAGTTTGGCACCATGTCCGATTGGGATAAGCTTTTAGACGAAATGCATAAGCGCGGAATCAAGTTAATTATGGATCTTGTGGTGAACCATAGTTCGGATGAGCATGCTTGGTTTGTTGAATCGCGCAAATCAAAAGATAATCCGTATCGGGATTATTATATTTGGCGAGAAGGAAAGGATGGGAAGGAACCGAATAACTGGGAGTCAGTCTTCAGTGGTTCTGCATGGAAATATGATGAGGCAACAGGTGAATATTTCCTACATCTTTTTAGCCAAAAGCAGCCCGATTTAAATTGGGAGAATCCTAAGCTTCGCCACGAGATTTATGATTTGATGAAGTTTTGGTTGGACAAAGGCATTGATGGATTTCGCATGGATGTGATTAACTTTATCTCGAAAGTTCCAGGTTTGCCGGATGGAGATAATCCTGAGGGGAAACGGTATGTTTCTGGAGCGCAGTATTATATGAATGGACCGCGTATTCATGAGTTTCTTCAAGAGATGAATCAGAAAGCTTTGTCTGGTTATGATGTTATGACGGTTGGGGAAATGCCGGGAGTTACCGTGGAGGAAGCGAAACTTTATACAGGTGAGGACCGCGGTGAGGTTAATATGGTGTTTCAGTTTGAGCATGTCGATTTGGATGCGGGACCTGGTGGTAAATGGGATTTGCGCCCGATGACACTTAATGCCTTACGCGATAATTTTACAAAATGGCAAAAAGGGTTAGAAGAGGTTGGTTGGAACAGTCTATATTTAAATAATCATGACCAGCCTAGAATGGTGTCTCGCTTTGGAAATGACTCGGAGTATCGTGTGGAGTCGGCAAAGATGCTGGCAACCTTCCTGCATACGTTAAAAGGTACCCCTTATATTTATCAAGGTGAAGAGCTTGGGATGACCAATGTTCGGTTTACCACGATTGATGAATATAGGGATATTGAGACCTTAAATATGTACCGTGAAAAAGTTGTGGAAAACGGTGAAGATGTAGAAACGGTAATGCAGTCGATTAATGTGAAGGGACGCGATAATGCACGAACGCCTATGCAGTGGGATGATAGTGAGCATGCCGGATTTACGACCGGGGAGCCTTGGATTACAGTTAATCCGAATTATAAGGAGATTAATGCTAAGTCGTCCCTTGCTGATCCAGGTTCAGTTTTTCATTATTATCGCCGCTTAATTGGGTTGCGCAAGGAAAACCCAATCATGGTGTACGGTTCGTACGATCTGATTTTGGCGAATCATGCACAGATTTATGCTTATGTTAGAGAGTATGAAGGACAAAAGCTTTTGGTTATGTTGAATTTCTCGGGAGAAGAGACTTTGTTTGAGCTACCTGAAGGCATTACGTATATAGAAAAGCGATTATTAATTAGTAATTATGAGGTTAGTGGGGATGAGTCGATTGAAAGCATCCCATTAAAGCCATATGAAGCAAGAGCTTATTTGTTGGGGTGATCATATAGATGGAAGTTCAAGAATTGCATATTGGGCTCGTTATCGCCTTAAATGAATGGGACCCGTTCGGATTAGGGTTCGGCAACTACGAAACTGAAATTGCTGACATCGTCCAGATTGTCCACACGACCGATAACGAAACGTTGTTAGCTAAGAAAATCCAGGAAGTTTACGAATTTTCATTCGAACAACTCATCCCAATAGACAACTGCCAAAAAATCGCCCGCGAACTTCTCCGAATCAAAAGCGCCGGTAGCTGCACACTTTAGTAATCTAAAGCAAGTGGGGACAGTCCCTCATCACTTCACCGCGGTGAAGAAATGAGGGACTGTCCCCACACGCTTTAACGCGTTAGTGTGTGAAGTCCAGTATGTGTTGGAGGGTTTCGTTTGGGCGTTCTTCTGGTACGAGATGGCCGGTGTTTTTTAGGATAATTAGTTTTGAGTTGTTTAGATCACTTTTTAGTTTTTTGCCAATATGAACTGGGACCACCTTGTCGTATTCGCCCCAGATTAAGAGGCAAGGAGTGTTAATTTGCTGCAGTTTGTCCGCTGTCAAATCTCCTTCGCGGTCACGTATCATCCTTGTTAAACCCTTAAAAACGTTATTCCCCTGGATAAAGGGCTGCAAGTATCCCTCAATCATCGTTTGATCAATCATCTTATGGTCATGGACCACATTCTGTAAATTTTTTTCAACACCCGATCGGGCTAACCAGCGTTTTACATACAAATAAAAGAAAGGTAAGTAGCTAGCTAGAATTAATGGGGGCTTTGAGCGCTCTAAATAGCCCGAACAACCTAATAAAATAGCATGTGAAACCAACTCAGACCGATAATAACAAATATTTAAGGCCACCTGTCCCCCCATCGAATGACCAATTAAAATGACCTCTTTTTTCCCCAAGTCATCCAACAATTTACTAATAGTCTTAGCGTGATTTTGTAAAGAAAAAGTATAGCCCTTCGTCATTCCACTTTTTCCAAATGGGGGAATATCTATCGAAATCACATGATAATGCTCCATTAGTAATGGTGTTAACCGGTGAAAACTAAATGTAGACGAAAGAAAGCCGTGGAGAAGTACGACCGTTTTTTCCGAAAACGGATGGTTAAAGTACTCGTAATAAAGACTAATTTTATCAGTTTCATAATATGCACTAAGTAATTCTTGTTCCATCTCCATCCACCTTCAATAGATAAAATAAAAAAAGGACTAACCAATATAGGTAAGTCCACTTCAAAAAGGGGGGAATACTAGAAAGCCTTTAAAATAAGCATTACCAGTTTCCTCCTTTTTCATACCTCAATAATTTAAGTATTTTTAAAGACTTTGTTCAAAGTCTTTTTTGTATTTTACTTGCTACTATGGTATAATTTTTTATTGCGTATATACAGGATAAATTAATTTAATAATTAGGAGTGTTTCTATGACTGAAAGAATCGAAGTAGGAAGTATTGTAACAGGAAAAGTAACAGGATTACAACCATATGGTGCGTTTATTGCATTAGATGAAACGAATCAAGGGTTAGTTCATATTTCAGAAATTACCCATGGATTTGTTAAGGATATTCACAATCATCTAAAAGTGGGCGAAGAGGTAAAGGTGAAAGTGTTATCCATTGACGAAGAAACGGGTAAAATCGGGCTCTCCATCCGAGCTACTGAAGAACCGCCTGTACAAACATTTGAAAAAAGCAAAAAACAAGTAAAGAAACGTCCAGTTCCAATCAAGACGGAATTAGAAATGGAACAAGGTTTTAATACATTAAAGGACAAACTTCAAGAGTGGATTGACCAATCACAACGCGAAGACTTAATTAAAAAATAAAACGCAAAAATATTTTGCGTTTAACTGTCAACAGGGAGCTTATGGCTCCCTATTTATTTTTCGTTATGTTCCATTTTTTCATTCGATATTGAAGGTTTTGTCTACTCATTCCTAGTGCATCTGCCGCTTTAGTAATGTTATAGCCGTGTTGCGTTAAAACCTTTATTAAATAATTGGTTTCCACTTCGGCCATAAATTTATCAAAAGTTTTGATTGATTGTGTTTTTTGTAAAAGGAAGTCATCGGTTCCTACCTGTTGCTGTTTTTGAGTCTGAAATTGAGATTTATTGCGAAACTGAATGGGTAAAAAAGAATAAGTAATAACTTCTTCGTGTTCCATTAAATTCATTGATCCTTCTATAATATGTTCAAGTTCACGAACATTTCCGGGCCATTCGTATGAGAGCAGCATCTGTAAAACTTCTTCAGAAACGGACTTTACCTGCATCGCGAATAGATGATTATATTTATCAATGAAAAAAGACACAAGCTCGGGAATATCCTCTTTACGTTCCTTTAATGGAGGAATAAATAACGACACAACACTTAGACGATAGAACAAATCCTTACGCAGCCTACCTTCAGAAATTGCATCGATGGGATCCTCATTAATCGTTGCAATTATTCTAACATCTACCTCACGATCTTTCGTGTCACCAACTCTTCTAAATGTTTTTTCTTGGAGCACTCGTAATAGTTTTGCTTGCAAGCTTGGATTTAATGAGTTAATTTCATCTAGTAAAAGCGTTCCACCATTTGCCTCTTCAAAAAGTCCTGGCCGTTCTATAGAACCAGTAAAAGCGCCTTTTTTCGTCCCGAATAAAATTCCCTCAATTAAACTATCTGGTAATGCTGCACAGTTTTGCGAAATATAAGGCTTATTGGCTCGTGCACTACCATTGTGAATACTTTGCGCAAACAATTCCTTTCCTGTACCAGTTTCACCAACGATTAAGATAGATGAATTGGTTCGAGTCGCCCGTTTACTTGCTTCAATGACTTCACCGATCGCTGTACTTCCACCAATAATACTTTCAAAGGTATAACGGGTATTACCAGTCTTATTTTGCAAGTTTTCTCGCAATAAGCGTTCATATTTCGTCACATCACGGGCAATTTCAACGGCACCAAGTTGAATGTCCCCGTTTAACAGTGGGATTGTATTATTAATGGTCGTAATTTCTTTCCCGGTATTATTGTAATACGTTTGTTTCACATTTAAGACTCTTCTTCTCTTATGCAATGCCTCAAGCAAAGTACTGTGACTATTTTGTTCAAAGGAAAAAACCTCTAGTAAATTTTTATCTAAAACGTCCTCGATATCCATGCTCTCGATTTCCATCATTTTTTTATTATAAAAAATGGTTTTGCCTTCTTGATTAATAACATGAATGCCTATATCAATCTCGTCTAAGATTTGCTGATAGATATTTACTTTTTGTAAAATTTCAACTGAATCTTGTTCGCTACTCATTTGCAAGTTCCCCTTTGAAAAGGATTAGTTAATAAAATTGTAAAGTGAATAAACATAATACGCAAGAAATTTTTGCATTAGTATGAATTTATGAGGTGATTATGCAAAAAAATATTGCGGTTTAGATGATAAAGTTTAAGTTTGTAGAACCAATTAAATTGGCATGAAAATTGCAATACTAAATAATGGTGGAAAATTGTCATTTTTGAAGGGGGATTCATTCATGGTACAACCATACAAACACGAGCCATTTACAAACTTTACGATTGATGAAAATCGTCAAGGTTATTTAACAGGCTTAAATACAGTAGAAAGCTATTTAGGTCAGGATTATCCACTCGTAATAGGTGGTGAAAAAATAACGACTGAAGATAAAATTGCATCTTACAACCCAGCTAACAAACAAGAATTAATTGGACGCGTTTCAAAAGCAAATCGTGACCTTGCCCAGCAGGCTATGGAAGCAGCGGTTG
>NZ_JBTOOE010000025.1:0-63015 GCF_054786815.1 Pseudoneobacillus rhizolycopersici
AAAGTTACCGTTTGATCTCCTTGAGTATAGGTAGGACGGGTTACTGTACCATCCGCCGATACAAATCCAGTAGCGTTACTGGACCAACTGATGGTTGTTCCATTTTGTCCAGCAGTTTTTAAAACGACATTATTGGTAACAGAATTAGCGTCATCCTGTCCGTTATACCCAATCTCCAACCCAGCCTTATCCAACCCAACCGCTTCTGAATCGCTCATTGGCAGTTTTGGAAGTTTAAGAGTGAACGACTTCGTATCAACTGCGCCATTTTTCGAAATGGTGGCCGTTAAAGATACGGTTTGGTCTCCTTGGGAATAAGTAGGACGGGTTACCTTTCCATCCGATCCTACAAATCCAGAAGCATTACTGGACCAACTGATGGTTGTTCCATTTTGGCCAGTAGTTTTTAAAAGCACATCTTTTGTGACGGAGTTAGCGTTGTCTTGTCCGCTATACCCAATTGCCAACTCAGCCTTATCCAATCCAACCGCTTCGGAATCGCTCATTGGCAGTTTTGGTAGCTTAAGAGTGAACAGTTTCGTTTCAACTGCACCATTTTTCGTAATGGTTGCCGTTAAAGTTACCGTTTGATCTCCTTGGGCGTAGGTAGGTCGGGTTACTGTACCATCGGCCGCTACAAATCCAGGTGAGCTGCTTGACCAACTGATGGTTGTTCCGTTAGGTCCTGCAGTTTTTAATAGTAGATTGTGTGTTACGTTTGTAGCGTGATCGTTCGCTTGATAGCCAATATCTAATGTTTGCTTATCTAAATGAACGGCATCTGCATCGGTTAATCCAAGAGCTTTAACTAGTACAGTGAATGCTTTTGTATCGGTTGCTCCATTTTTATCAATCGTGGCTGTTAGGGTGATGGAAGCATCCCCTTGGCCAGATGTCGGGCGAGTGACAGTCCCGTTCTCCTTAATGATGGACGGATTGCTTGAAGTCCAGGTAATCTTCGAAGTCGGTCCAGTGACACCTGTGTTAGGGAGTTCTATATCTTGTGTGACATGGGTTTCGTCATCCCCATTTGCAAAAATAATCGCAAGCCCCGTTTTGTCAGCTAAAAGGGATTCATTCACATATTCTTGAATCGCTTCATTTAACGCAGCCTGTAAATCAGTTGGCCCAATAAAACCATCTGTAGGGATGCGGGCCGAGAGCTTGTCTCCGATTCGGTCTGCTTCTAACATATTGTCATCGATAATAAAAGACTCATAACCGGAAAGGTCAATTCCAAAATCAAAATCTTGGCCAAAGAGATAGGCAAAGTAAAGCATGATTGCTCCATCTTTTGTTTCATGTAAATTCATGTATGGGGAACGGATATTAATGCCGTCTCCAATGATTTTTTGAAGAGACTGTTTGTCGGCAAATCCCCCTGGTGGCCTATTGTCTATCATATATCGATAGACATAATCTTTATCATTCTTTACGTTTGTAAAGAAAACTTGATGTCCAATCTCTGTTTGAAAAATAAATAATGGATCTGCCGCTTCCATGGCGTCTCTCATTTCGCCAACCGTTGTCGCTTGGTTAAATGGATCCAATGGTGAGCTTTTCACAGACGTGATTGTTAGCAAATACGATTGAGTGCTAATACCATTTTCCGCCAGTACCACTATGGTGATCGGATTGGAACCAACTGCTAACGGAATCGTGACTTTACTTCCACTAGTTGTTGCCACTCCATTGATTGTCATTTTTGCTTTGGAATCAGCCGTTGTGGCTGTTAACTCAACACTATTAGCATTGGCGATGGTTGTCGTATAGTTGGATATAGTCGAGCTAAAGTTCGGTGTCAGCGTACCTGTACTTAATGTCAGGTTGCTTAAATCAGCATTAGATGAAGGAGTATATCCCGGTATTGCTGTTCTTGTGGCGATTAGTCCATAGTGACCTACCGCTACGAATTTGCCGTCCCCGTAATTAACGTTATAAAAGTCCTCTATAGGGCCTACGGTAGTATTGGGGGTCCAAGTTGCTCCATCCATTGAAGAAACAATACGGCCCATTGTGCTAACAATAACAAGTTCTCCACCACTAGAAGCAATGGTAGGGTATTCTAAGCCAATAAACTGGATGTTCCAAGAAACTCCATTACTTGAAGTTAAAAGGAAACCATGTCCGACTGCATAATACTTTCCATTAGAGTACACGGCGCCATATAAAGACTCTGTTGTAGGGACAGATCTTTTCGTCCATGTCATTCCATCAGACGAAGTAAATACGTTTCCATTTTCACCTACAGCGACAAAGAGACCATTTCCATAAGTAACTTTATTTAAAGCACCACCTGGGCTCGTTATCTGACCACTATGATTTGTCCAGGTTTCCCCGCCATCCGTAGATGTAGTAACAACTGGGAATACGTACCCAATATTCCCTACTGCAACTAGTGTATTACCGTTTTGGGCAATAGACATAAGGTTGCTATCGTTACCAGAGACGTTAGATTCCTTTGAGGTCCATGTATCTCCATCGGGTGAAGTATAGATTTGTGCTCTATTACCTCTTCCGGGAATCATTGATCCCGATGCCCCTACTATGATCCATTTGGATCCCGTATAGATAGCATCATAAAATGCATTTGCTGCGTATGGGACAGTGTGCGCAAGTGTTTTCTTCATCCAAGAAATTCCATCTGTCGATTGGGCAACGGTCGTCCCACCACCAACTGCTATCCACTTACCCCCTCCATATGAAACTCCATATAAATCTTCATAGGTTGGTATATTAAATGTATTCCAGTTTGTAATTCCTTGCGTGGCTGCTTTGGTTGTTGGTATGTATTGCATGAGCATCAATAAAACAATAAAAATCGAAAACCACTTTTGTTTGCTTTTCAATTGTGAAAATCTCATCCGGTCTTTTCTCCTCTATAAAAATATGAATTCTTTACTCACAAATAATCGGTTGGTTCCCCCTTAACAAATCTTCAAATTGGTTTTCTGAAACAGGATAACACTAGGAAAAAAGCCCTATTTTAGAATAGTGTAAATATACCATAAATTTATCCTTTTTTGGAAGTGTGAACCGTTGGGAACAATGGTTCATATCATTTGGTTTAGTCGTACGGTTTTCCTGAAAAGGAAGGATTGGATGCTATAGGAAAGTCACCTGTCCTCCCTCCACGGACATTTTCACCCAATTTGTCCACGGGAGGTGCCTGGCACCATATTTAACTCTACGGACCGTTTGTTGCTACCAATACTATATACCTCTAATATGAAAATAGAGCAGGAGGAATGGATCATGGATACACGTAAAGTTGGAGAAGTAATTTACAATTTGCGGAAGGAAAAAGGATTAACTCAGAAACAATTAGCTGATCAAATGAACATTTCTGATCGAACAATTTCAAAATGGGAGCGCGGAAATGGCTGCCCAGATGTTACGTTATTACCCCGTTTATCTACTCTCTTGGGAGTAAATATAGAAAATATTTTAGATGGTGAATTATCGTCGAATGAATTTGTGGGAGGAAATATGAAAAAGTCGAATTATTTTGTCTGTCCGTCATGTCATAATATTGTATTGGCAACGGGAGATATCACCCTATCTTGCTGTGGGAGAAAATTAGAAGCGTTAGATGCAAAGAAAGCCACAGACGAAGAAAAGCTAACAATTACAGAGATGGATAATGAATGGTTTATTTCAAGCAACCATCCGATGACAAAAGACCATTATATATCATTTATTGCTTTTGCTACCGGCGACCGAGTTCAAATTATCAAGCTGTATCCCGAATGGGGGCTACAAACACATATCCCGAAACGTAAACATGGCAAGCTATTATGGTATGATACACAATTTGGTTTATATTATCAGCAGTTATAAATGAAAACCATCCCCATTTATAGTAAAAATCCAGTTTTCCGACCGCTTGGAAAACTGGATTTTATGCATATACCATTTTCAAAATAGTGCCTGTCATTCCAGGAGTGTCAGGCACCAACAATAAACCGTCCTCTCCACACGGACAAATTCACCCAATTTGTCCACGGCAGGTGCCTGGCACCATCAAAAAGCCTATCTACGTGGTTTACCCTTTCCGACTTTGAAGTTCAGCGGAACATTCTTTTCTAACGGAGTGTCTGCTGAAGAACCACCGACATGCACGCGGTACTTTCCGTCTGCGGTAGCCCATTCTCCGTCAGCCCAGTTTGCTAGGTTGTTTGGCTGTTTCGGAATAAAATAAGAAAACGGGTGATTGGAATCAGCAAGATTAATCCGCAGATTCACTCGCTTGCTCTCACCTGGCTCAAGACTAACCTTCTCGAAGTTGACGAGTCGCTTGGACGGCTGTCCTGCCTTGTTCGGCAAGGTCAAATAGACCTGTGCTGCTTCTTTTCCGGCAACTTTACCGGTGTTTGTGATGGTGAAAGACACGTCAATACCCAACAATGATCCTTTATCCATAACCCTCTTCACCTTGAGGTTACTATATTTAAAGGTTGTGTACGACAGGCCATAACCGAATGGGAAGACAGGCTTCACTTTGTTGGCTTCGTACCAGCGGTAGCCCATCTTAAGTGCCTCTGTGTACTGAGCAATTAACTGTTCGGAACCGTTACCGTATGGACCAGGGCCTCCTGGCTTGCCAGTGTCTTGACGGGTTCCAGGGTACTGTTTCTCGGTTGCGAAGGCCGCCTCACGCTCCGTGGCACCGAACGTCATAGGTAACTTGCCAGACGGATTGACCTTACCGTAGAGCAGATTAGCGACGGCATTGCCATCCTCCATTCCCGGATACCATGCTTCGAGGACGGCAGGGACCTTATTCAGCCACGGCATGAGCACCGTACCAGATGTTTTCAGAACCACAACGGTCTTTTTGGCATTGTCTTTTAGAACCGCGTCAATCATCGGCTCCTGCTTCACCCAGTCCTCTCTTGGCGCGTTCTTGTCGAGGGGAACGGCAGGGAAGCCGAGAGTTTCGCGGTCTATGGTCTCACCAGGGGTGTCGCCGATCATGAGCAGTACGACGTCAGACTCGGCGGCTAGCTTGGCAGCAGCCTTTGGGTCACGACCATCATTGTACGTCACTTTAGTGCCATAGCCCCGTTCCTTAATGACATTCTCTAGACCCTGTTTTGGTGTGACCGTGTAAGAGGTCACGACGTTCTCGTTGTTTATCCCAATGGAGCGCGGGGACATCTTGGCCATACCGGCAAACCACTCGACGCCGATCAGTGCGATTGACTTCGGCTTGCCGTCTAGTGGTAGGAAACCGTTAGCATTCTTTAATAGCACGGAACCTTCCTCAGCCATTTTCCGTGCGCTAGCGCCGTTGACATTCAGGTTGACAATCTCCGGTTGGAACTTGTTGAAAGGCACATCCATATGGCCAAACTCAATCATCTTGATATATCGCGGACGAAGTAAATTGTCAATGTCGTTCTCGGTCACCTTCCCCGAGTCAATAGCCTGCTTGATCTTCTCTTGAGTGTAGTACTGTGGTGCCCAGTCGAGCTCGACATTAGTGCCCGCCTTGATGGCAGCGGCCGTGTCGTGAATCGCGCGACGGTCACTCATCACATAACCGTCGAAGCCCCAGTTTCTCCTTAGGGCATCTTGCAGCAGTTCCCAGCTGTCACAGGCATAAGTGCCGTTGACATCTGGGAACGAGCACATCACGGAAGCTGGGTTAGCATCCTTGACGGTCATCTCAAATGGCAACATGTACAACTCATTCATAGCCTTTGAGGGAACCTGGACACCCATCGTCCACCGCTCCGTTTCCTGCTCGTTGCCAGCTAGATGCTTAAGTTGGGCTTGAACCCCTTGTTTTTGGATGCCCTTGACCTGTTCGGTCGCCAGGGTACCCGTCAGGTACGGGTCCTCACTGAAGTACTCATAGTTCCGCCCACCGTACGGATGGCGTACAAGATTCATGCCCGGTCCGAGCATAACATGATGCGCAAAGGCACGTGTCTCCTGGCCTAGAATTCGACCAACCTCATAGTTCAGCCCGCGGTTGAAGGTAGCAGCCATAGCCACGGTGGACGGCAGGCCCGTCGCCACCGGGTCATTATGACACGATCCACCCTTCACACCTGTACCACCGTTGGTCATGCGGATTGTCGGGATACCCAGTTCCTCGATTCCATGAATCTGCCGGCCGGTGTCCTGAAACTCACAACCAGGCAAGGTACCCTCAGGCGGGAATACACCGCTCTGGTACTTATTCGTACCTCCTCTTTTAATAACGACCGGCTCACCTTTGTCGTTCTCATTGAAACGCGAGATGGCGATTTGCTGGATCTTCTGGTCCAATGTCATCGCTTTTAGAAGCAGCTCGGTGCGTGCCTCAGCAGAGAGCTTGGTATCCATCCAAGGCTTGGCCGCCTCCCTTCCATCGTTCATCGCATTAGTAGGCATTACAAACGTAGACATGAAGAGTAATGCTGTTAATAAAATTGAAATCATTCTTTTCATCTTACTATCTCCCTTACATCTAGTTAGGTATTCCTATTGAAATAAGACATTTCATTTTAATATCTCCTTTATACCTAGTTAATTATTCCCATTGAAATCATTCATTTTGAAACTCTCTTTTACTATTCAATTAAGCCTTGTTTTATAGAACACAAGGGCAGATACTGTGTCCCTTATTTTCATGATTTATGGGATGATTAGGCTGGTAGAAACGACCCGTCCACTTGGACCTTACACGAGAGATACCTCAACACAATTGGTACCTAAAAAGGAATTTCCCTTTCCCCTCTACTTTTTAGATAATTTTTTTACTATACGGGTAAATTACAGTAAAAGAGTGGAAAGGGGTGTTAATGAAATGAAAAGAGCAAGTTGGATTTTTTCTTTGTTTTTATGTTTGATGTTGGCCATTGCCGGGTGTGCCAATTCGGACAAGGCGAATGATAAGAAAAAAGAGGAGAATTCTGAAGCAAAAAAGGGCAACGAAGGTGAGGATAGTAAACAGAATACAGAAAATGAACTACCGTCAAACACGCTAGCGGGTAGAAACGCTAAATCTTATCAGCATATGGATTATCCTGCAAAAGTAGCTCCTAAGTTTAGCGCCGCTGAATTAACCAAGGCACCGGCGGGAGATTGGGTAACCAATGGTGGAGATATCAACAATGGCAGGTATTCGCCATTGGACCAAATTACAAACTCTAACGTGAAAAATTTAAAAGTAGAATGGGTGACAAGTTTAGGCTCAGGGAAAGAATTTAAATATTCGGGTGAGGCAACGCCCATTGTTTATGATGGCGTGATGTTTACCATTACAGGTGCGAACGATGTTCAAGCGCTCGATGCCAAAACCGGAAAAATGATTTGGGAATACCGACCAAAGCTGGCGGAAGGATTAAACACCGTGTGTTGCGGTTGGACAAGCCGTGGTGTCGCAGTCGGAGACGGTAGAGTATATGTCGGGCTGCTTGACGCAAGACTTGTCGCCCTAGATCAGAAAACAGGGAAAGTCGTTTGGGAAACGCAAGTAGAGGAATGGGAAAAGGGTTATACCATTACCAGTGCTCCTCTCTACTATGATGGAAAAGTCTACACCGGAATTGCCGGTGGTGAGTATCAAATTAGAGGATTTGTAGCCGCCTATGATGCGGAAATCGGAAGACAAATTTGGCGCACCTACACCCTGCCCGCCCCTGGCGATAAAGGCAGTGAAACGTGGCCGAAAGATACCCGCAACTGGCTAACCGGTGGGGCACCAGTTTGGCAAACACCTGCGATTGACCCGGAATTAGGGATGATTTATTTTGCCACTGGAAACACATCGCCAGACCTTGATGGCAGTAAACGCGAAGGCGATAATTTATTTGCCAATTCGGTTCTTGCATTGGATGCGAATACCGGGAAATACAAATGGCACTTCCAAGAAGTACACCATGATATCTGGGATTTAGATCCTGCCAATCCGGTGGTGCTATTTGATGTAAAAATGAATGGCAAGATGCGTAAAGGGATTGTCCAGGCAGGGAAAACGGGCTGGCTCTACATTTTAGACCGAACCAATGGAAAACCACTTATTGGCATCGAGGAAAAACCAGTGCCGCAAAATAAAAATCAAAAGACTTCGCCTACGCAGCCCATTCCAGTCGGCGATGCCTTTATCCCACAAACCATCACGAAGGAAGATATCAAACGTGATTTGCCAAAGGATTTCAAAGGCAAAGTTGGCGATATTTTTACACCATTCTGGGATACACCGTTGACGCTAAAACCATCGCCACAAGGCGGAGCGAACTGGCCGCCATCGTCTTACAACCCGAACACGGAATTATTCTATGTGTTGGCTAACGATAATTATTTCGCCTACGCCCACTACGGGGAAGAAGAAGAACAGCGATTCCAGGAAGGAAAAGAGTTCATCGGAAGCGTTTGGCAGCCGGTGGAAAAATCCCCTCACCGCGGGACCGTAACGGCACTTGATATTAAAACGAATAAAATCGTTTGGCAAAAGAATTGGGATACCATCGCTTATAGCGGAATTTTAACAACAAAAGGAAATGTATTATTTACCGGCCATAATGATGGACGAATCCTTGCCTATGATGCAACCAATGGCAAGGAGTTATGGGAGTTTATGATGGATGCGGGTGCCAATGCACCGCCGATTACCTATGAAGTGGATGGAAAGCAATATATCTCGATCTATGCCGCTGGAAATACACTAGCTGGTACCAAACATGGAGATAAAATCTACACCTTCTCATTAGAAGGGAAATATGGCTCCTTAAAGGACATCCCGAATGATAAAATCAATGTTTCTTCGGTGAAAAATGCCGATGAAACCGAGAAGCAAGAAGCATCTAATGAAAATAAAAATGAGGAAAAAGCGACCGCAACAGGAGAAAACATTTATACCGGTAATTGTTTAGCTTGCCACGGGAATCAAGGCGCCGGTGGGCATAACGGGCCAAATCTACAGAAGTCCTCGATGGATCTTGATGCCATTATCCACCAAGTTAAAAATGGTGGAGGCGGTATGCCAGCGTTTAAAGATACCTTATCAGAGGATGAAATCAAGGCTGTTTCCGATTATGTCAAGAGCCTCGGCGGTAGTTGAGTTCTTTTTAGAATAAAATAGAAAAGCAATCACCCAAGTTTAGTGGGTGATTGCCTTTTTTTAATCTGTGGAAGCTTTTTTCGTCAATGAGAGGTGAATTAAACGATCATCCTTATCGGTTGGATTCCCCCGATGATCACGGTTACTCGTAATGGTGAAAAGCTCGTTTTTATCCACTAATACATCCCTTAACCTTCCTGCCTCCGTATAAAACTCTGAAAATTCTTTGCTATCCACATCGTAAGTGAAAATTTTCTTACCGGCTAAGGAAGCCACATAGAGATTCCCGTCATGGAAGGCCATTCCCGAAGGAGCCCAGGTCGAATCGCCCGATTGAATCAACGGCTTCACCATACCTGTTGCTTCCATATCCCCTTGAATCACTGGCCAGCCATAGTTTTTGCCGGCTTGGATCAAGTTAATTTCATCATGTCCGGATTCACCATGCTCGGAACTATAAAGGTTTCCCTTATCATCCCACGCCAATCCTTGAGGATTACGATGCCCATAGGAATAAACATAAGAATCCTTAAATGGGTTGTCATTTGGGATTTTACCAGATGTCGTCATTCGTAAAATTTTCCCAGCTAAACTATTTAGATTTTGCGCGTTGTCTTTCTTACCCGTATCACCTGTTGTAGCATAAAGCATCCCATCTGGGCCGATTTTAATGCGACCACCAGTATTGGCCTCACTACCTGGAATATTTTCCAAAAGCACACCGTCTTCTTTCCATGTATTGTCTGCGAGCTTCAATGAGACAATTCGGTTCAACGTTTTGCCGTTCTTTTGGTAGGTGTGATACGCATACGCCTTTTTCGATTGGGCAAAATCAGGAGCTAACGTAAACCCAAGAAAGCCACCTTCTCCCTTGTGATAAATTTCCTTAGAAACCTTCACATTTTGGACATCAACTAAGCCAAGGTCCCCGTTTATCGCAATAACGGACCCTTCCCGCTGACTTAAGAAAAACAAACTGCCATTTTTGTTCACTGTCCACGGGATATACAAATGATTTGCATTCACATTCCCATCATCCGAAACGGAAACTTCAACTGCTTTTTGGGATACTTCTTTTGCATCCTGTCCATAAGAATTTTGGCCATGCCTCGAATCAGTAGCCTCATTATCATCAATCAAATCAACTGCAGACCAAACCCCAACTGTCAAAACTAACCCCAACACAATAAAAATCGTTAACCTCTTCAAAATACCACCTCAAAGTGAAATTATTTCACCTTCAGTGTAGACAGATTTCAGATTATTTAAACAAGTAGGACGTGGGAAATGTCCCGCGTGAATTCTTGTTGCGCGTAAGGTTTGTGTAAAGTTGGCAGTATGCTTGGACAGTTGGAATTTGGTGCTTGAAGATGGTTTTATGTACCTGAAGTTGGTCATATGTGCTTGAAGTTGGTCATATGTGCTTGAAGTTGGTCATATGTGCTTGAAGTTGGTCATATGTGCCCTAAAGTTGGTCATAAATCTCTAGAGTTGGTCATATGTGACTCAAAGTTGGTCATATTATTTTTAAGTTGGTAATAAACCTAAGAAGTTGATCATAACCACAAAAAGTTGGAAATATATTTTCTATCAAACTAACGATTCTAAGGAGAAATCCAGATTATTAGCTACATTTTTCAGATTTTACCCAAAAATAACAAGTTTTCTTTCATTATGCCCCTCAAATTATTCATTTTTACCTACTTAACTTGCAAATTGAACAAAAACAATATTCTCTCTCCCTCTAAAATCACTAAAAAACATTAAATTACCTATTTTATTTTTAGTCCGAGCAGAATCCCCTTCTTCGAAATAGTGCTGTCACCACAGCATCTTTGTCTATTGGACAATCGACCTATCCCCGTGCCCCACCAAAAAAAGGATTTATTCCCCTGTCCATTGAATATTAATTATGCAAATCAAAATCCTTTTAAAGGAAAATATCGTTGATGGGGGTGTGAGAATAAATTTCTACTATATTCTACTAATTTAGATGTGTTATTGAATGATAAGAGATGGAGTGAACAATATTCATGCAATATGGAATGTACGCAATTTTACTTGTTATTTTTGGATTGGTACTTTGGAGAAGAACAAGAGCTATGGTTCGCCCAATTAAAGGTTCCGGTTTGCGAATTTTGCTGCCGCTACTTTATATGTCACCTGCCCTTTCTGTGGTGGTACAACCCACCGTTCACATGACCACAATAGAAATAGTCTTTTCTGTAATATTTGGCACGATCTTATCTGTTCCCTTAATTTATACAACTGGTTACGAAATACGAGAGGATGGGAACATATATGCCAAAAAAAGCATTGGTTTTGTAATTGCTTTGGTCATAGTATTTGTTAGCCGACGAATAGTTAATTACTTTTTACCAGGCATCGATGCTTTGACCTTAAATGCTTTATCAATAATTTCTCTGTTTGTATATGTTGGATTATGGAGAATGATAAGTTTTATGAAATTCAAAAAGGTATATAACTCGCAAGTTGCTATGTAAGTCTGTGGGACACTCGGATAGGTCCAGTGTCCCACTGTTTAGTTGTATGAAGTAGTTCTAGGAAAATGATGTATGGATCAACGGACCTGCCCCCACGTCCCAACTAACGCCAGCGGTCTAATTTTTTCAAGAATTTTTTTGTGTACATTTTATTTAGAAAAAATTTTGCCACTCGATTCATATCTGATTCTTGAAACCTTTTTAAGCTGAATGCATAAAATTCATCGAATGATAAGTCGGCGTGTACCCATTCACCATTCTTGTAACAATAGTGACAGTATTTTTCTGATAGATTCCCATCCTTTTCAGTTCCAAATTCACTTGAAACTTTCATAGGCATTCCACAGCTTTGACACATGTTGGTATTCTTTGCCATTTGTATTCCTCCGAGTTTGTTAAGTTTTGAAGTGATCATATTTACCATAACTAATTAGCCGATACACTTCAATCATATTTCTACAAAATCTAGCACGTAAGGTGCCTGACACCATGGTCACTAAAAAAAGAAAAGACCGTCGCTAATAAAAATCACGACGGTCTTTTAACTTAATTTTAATCTAATAATCTCCCAGGCTGCGGATCAAGGATGATGATTGGATCATGATTACGATTCTTATGACCATCAGGATAGTTAGGTTTGTTTTCTCTCACATCCCGGAGATCAATTAACGTCACATAAAAATAGTCCGTTGCAAATTCAACTTGATTATTTCTGATTTCTAAAATGTAAAAACGGGAAAAATTCATATCAGGATTATCGAAATGAACCATTTGCTTCTTTGTTCCAGACAAGATTACTTTAAAATTACTTCCCGCGTGGAAGTTATAAGCATGACCATTAAGTTGACTGAAATTCCCTTTTACTTCTAAAATCCCGCCAGATAAATAATTGACATGCGAAATACTACTACGCATCACAAAATTTCCTTCAACTTCTACTTCATCCGAATCTCCATTTACCATTTCTAAAATTCCGTTACTGTTACCACGGTCGGCTCGTTCGATTAAATAGTCACCCATTACAACTAATTTGCCGTGGTTAATACGCATTTTCCCGCCACTGTGGGTAAGGTTTCCATTAATGATTAGTTGATGATCATTTAAATCTATTGTGGTTGCATCTAACCTTAAGTCACTATTAATCACTTGGTTTTGGGATAGAGTCCAGTCCATAATGGAAATAGCCTTTACATTAATCCCTTCTGCATAATGCATATTTTTCACACTAATTGGGGTAGCGAAAACAACCCCCTGCGCTGATTTATTTGTAATTTCCAACTCTGCAAGACTGGAGTATTCTGGATTTTCAAATCGAACCGTTTGCTCATTCTCCCCTGACAAAATTACTTTTAATTTATCCCCTACTTGGAAGTTGTAAGGGTATCCGTTTATCTGACTGAAATTTCCTTTAACTTCAATGACCCCACCGGTTAAATAGTTAATATGTGAGGCGTTACTATGCATCACGAAATTCCCCTCAACGAGCACCTCATCCGGATTTGCATCACCATTAACCATCTCTAAAACTCCGCTGCTGTTCGTACCATTTATGCGCTCAATCAAATAGTTTCCTTTGACAATTAACTTCCCGTGATTAAGCATCATTTTTCCATTTGTATGAGTAAAATCCCCATTAATGATTAGTTGCTTACCGTTTAAATCAATCGTCGTCCAATAGGCATCTAACATTAAGTCACTATTAATCACTTGGTTTTGGGATAGGGTCCAGTCCATAATGGAAATGGCCTTTACATTAATCCCTTCTGCATAATGCATATTTTTAACACTAATTGGGGTAGCGAAAACAACTCCCTGAGTCGATTTATTGGTAATTTCCAACTCTGCAAGACTGGAGTATTCTGGATTATCAAATCGAACCGTTTGCTCATTCTTCCCTGACAAAATAACTTTTAATTTATCTCCTACCTGGAAGTTGTAAGGGTATCCGTTTATCTGACTGAAATTCCCTTTAATTTCTATGACCCCACCGGTTAAATAGTTAATATGTGAGGTGTTACTATGCATCACGAAATTCCCCTCGACGAGCAACCTATCCGGATTTTCGTCACCATATATCATCTCTAAAACTCCACTGCTGTTCGTACCATTGAGACCCTCAATCAAATAGTTACCTTTGACAATTAACTTTCCGTGATTAAGCATCATTTTTCCATTTGTATGAGTAAAGTTCCCATTGATGATTAGTTGGTTACCGTTTAAATCAATCGTTGTCCAAGAGGCATTTAACATTAAGTCACTATTTATCACTTGGTTTTGGGATAGAGTCCAGTCCATAATGGAAATAGCCTTTACATTAATCCCTTCTGCATAGTGCATATTTTTCACACTAATTGGGGTAGCAAAAACAACTCCCTGCGCCGATCTATTTGTAATTTCTAACTCCATAAAACGGGAGTATTCTGGATTATCAAATCGAACCGTTTGCTCATTCTTCCCTGACAAAATAACTTTTAATTTATCTCCTACCTGGAAGTTGTAAGGGTATCCGTTTATCTGACTGAAATTCCCTTTAATTTCTATGACCCCACCGGTTAAATAGTTAATATGTGAGGTGTTACTATGCATCACGAAATTCCCCTCGACGAGCAACCTATCCGGATTTTCGTCACCATATATCATCTCTAAAACACCACTGCTGTTCGTACTATTTAGACCCTCTATTAAATAGTTACCTTTAACAATTAACTTTCCGTGATTAAGCATCATTTTTCCATTGGTATGAGTAAAATCCCCATTGATGATTAGTTGCTTACCGTTTAAATCAATCGTCGTCCAAGAGGCATTTAACATTAAGTCACTATTAATCACTTGGTTTTGGGATAGGGTCCAGTCCATAATGGAAATGGCCTTTACATTAATCCCTTCTGCATAATGCATATTTTTAACACTAATTGGGGTAGCGAAAACAACTCCCTGAGTCGATTTATTGGTAATTTCCAACTCTGCAAGACTGGAGTATTCTGGATTATCAAATCGAACCGTTTGCTCATTCTTCCCTGACAAAATAACTTTTAATTTATCTCCTACCTGGAAGTTGTAAGGGTATCCGTTTATCTGACTGAAATTCCCTTTAATTTCTATGACCCCACCGGTTAAATAGTTACTATGTGAGGTGTTACCCTGCATAACAAAATCATCCCGAACAAAGACCCTATCAGCCTTGCTTACCACTACACCGCCAACTACCTCTTCAGCATTCACCATTTGCAAAATTCCTGAGCTGTTGGTTACTGCTCCATTACTTCCAATGGTCTGAATTCGATAACTACCCAATACATTCAATTTTCCATGATTAATATTGACCGTTCCTGCTGATTGAATAAAATCACCATAAATGGTTAGTGAATGTCCATTTAAATCCAAGGTATTTCCAGACATTTTGACTTGATCGTCATTTTCGATCACGACCATATCTTTATCTAGCGTCAGTGGTCGGAATCTTGTTAGTAGCCAAGGGATGTTGATGTTCTTGATTTGCTTATCTCCAATGCTTATTTCGACAGGATCAACGTTTATCAGTAAATCTTTGATTTGACCCTTAATCGTGTATGGACCTGCATCAACGTCGTCAAAGAAATACTTCCCATCGGTACCTGTCGTCATCCCAGCTATTTTTATTCCTTTATCATTAATAAGCTCCAAAGTAGCTCCTTGGACACTTAGTCCATCAGCGTCCCTTAGCGTACCACCGATATCTCCAATTCCAATAATGTCGAAATCAATAGTGGATTGTTCCTCGAGCTTTACGCTCACCGGTTTCTCAGCTCTTCTATAGTCTTTGTGATCGATGACGATTCTGTAATTTCCAATAGGTGTCCTTCCTATCGAATAGTGCCCATTCTCATCTGTAACCGCACTGTCCACCACTTCACCTTGCTCATTCATGATTTTCACGGCAATGCCCGTTACGTTTTGGGAAAATTGATTTTTCACCTTGCCATCAATATAACCGCTCGGGATTAACTGAATACTAAAGTCTCCACTAGTTGAAGTAGCTTTTGCATAGCCGATTGCTTTGTTCTCTACTTTTAAACGGAACTCACCAGAAGCGACCGTTTTTTTCCAACCTTTTAGTTGATTAAAAGTGGCATACACTCTTCCATCCTTGTCTGTCTTTGCGTCGATTTTAACTGGATCAAACAGTTCCGTTCCACTTCTTTTATACAAAGTAAAGGTTACGGATTCATTAGGAATAGGCCACCCCAAATTGTTAGTTAAACGAGCGGAGACGGATAAATCCTCTCTTTCTTTAATCGGCTCAATCGTATTCAGAATTAAATTCGAATCTACTTTAACAAATTGCGGAGACCTTACATCCGGTTCATAAATCATCAAATCGTCACCTGGATCGGAAGTCCAATTATCAAGCCGTTCTGTTGAATTAACATCTTCAGGTTTTTGTGTAAAATTATAAATCTGATTCATGAAAGATCGTATTTCATCATATGGTGACTTAGCGGATGGATAGTAGCCTGGTTTTTGAGATGTAAACGAACGGAAATACCAATCCCAAGCATGCGTATGATACCGTGCTAACTTTTGAGGTATTATTAAATTCAAATCATCAAACGTTGGCCATAACCTTGCATAAGCAACCTTTGGTTTTAGAGAGGTATCATCATTACCAGAAAGTTCATTTAAATTGGTTGATTTGTACCACTCAAAAACGACCCCTTGCTCTTTTAGATCCTGAATGTAATCTCCAATCACATCCACCACTTTTCTTCCGCCCAAATAAGATGGACCATCTTGATTAAAACCTTCCCCAATAATGGCAGCATCAAGCAAGGCTACTCGATCTGGCAGGAGATCAATTTTAGCATTATCTTTCAAAAGTTTGGTCATCCTAACAGCCATTTGGCTCCCTAGTGAATGGCCCGCAAAGCGAATCTCAACACCCTTATCATGGTTAGCCATTGCAGCAACATAGGAATCGTAAAATAGCTCGGCTGCACTCTTGTTTGGAGCTCCGGTAGTGACAAATTCTCCTTTTAAATTCCTCCATCTCATTCCTATATTATCGCCAACAGGTGTCCAAATTTTCCTTTGTGTAAATTCAGGCCTTGTTACTTGAAATAGAATCTGAGAAGGATCATCATCGGCAAATTGATTCCAGTAAAATACCCCTACATTCCAGCCCTTCTCAATCCATTTATCATAAATGAACGCATTCGCCTGTTCCGAATAAGAGGTTTCCCGAAATTGGTTTAAAGAGGTATCCTTCTGCCATCCATGAACATAAATGATCGTTGGCATTAACGGATTATAATAAGTATTTTTGAATCCAGGTTTATATTTCTGTGCCTGATTTCCATAACCATACCAATACAATCCGTAATCTAAATTTTCAAAGAAGTAAGGGTTGAAATTTTTCCATTTCTTAATTTCACTATCGGTTGTCGTTTGACTTCTTCCAAAGTAATATTCAACCCGATATCTTACTTCATCTTCATAGCTCCATCTAGGAGAATCCCTTACCCATTCAATTATATCGACAATTCCATATAGTTGTGGATTACACTCACCAGTATTACCTGAACCATTTGGTACGCGTCCCATAACTTGAAGAACGGCACCTTCTATCAACCCATTACTGCAAATCTGGGCAGCAGAAATGGGAGTTGACCGGCTAGTAAAAAAGCCAATACTAATAAACAACAAAACGACAAAAATCCAAGTTTTTTTCATTCACACCCTCCTTTTTGGTAAATCTATACAAAATTTCAGTTCAATCCACCAGTCTATTTACCCATAAATTTGGAATCGATTTACAGCCCAAAAACTAACGATTCTTAAAAGTTAAACAAATGAATTCATCCCCCTCCATCTAGCCCTATCGAACTAGTAAGATAGTCACGATTACCAATCACTTTCTATTTTATTCCAGCCGTTTCGTCCTTTGGAATCGATTTCAAAACAAAAAAACATACAAAGTTCGACAGATGGGGCAAGTACCTATATCCATATATATTGGAATGGCACAATTTACTACCGCTGTTCGCCTTTCATAAAGGATTTCTACTTACAAAGCCACTAGAACAATATGGACCAGATCTTAATATATTCTACAAGAACAAGAGTCCACCATCCCGAGGAGGTGGACTCTTTGCCTTTCATAGCTTTTACACTTATTTAATCTTTTCGCCACTCGATTGAAACACGAGATCCGTCCCCATGTTCCAACGTTAAAATAATTTCCTCCGTGATTGTTTACCTACCTTAATCCAAAAGCTTTTTGGACGGTTTCAATAAAAATAATTCTGTCCCTGTCTCTCTGACAAACTCTGCCCATCGACTTCCTTTTTTACCTTGAATATGATTAATAATGAATATGCCATCGTTTTCATCCCCTTGGAAGGGTAGTAATATTGGAAGTTCTGTGTTAGGTACTCCCATTTCACAATGAAAACGTTGCCTTTTCTATTTTCTATTTATTTGGCTTTATTGATCATACACTAGGAAAAAACGGAATCTGATATTCTTCTTTTTTGATTTTGTCTAGGCAGAAGTAGTTGACATGGCAGCTTTGGCATTTGCCTTTCTCGAATTCACGCTTTGGTAATTGGGTTTGAATAGCCTCGATTCGATCCACTACTTTTTTCCCGATTTCATTCATGTATTTTTCAGAAACAATTTCATGAAGAACAATTTCCACTCCGTTTTCTCCAATATTCAGAACCTCAAGCCGATCAACGTGGAACCCATAACTGTGTTTGTAAACAAATGCATATGTGTACAGCTGCTCCCGAAAAACCTGAATCTCTGAAGGAGAAATGAATGACTTACTCTTTCTGGTTTTGATATCAGTTAAGTAATTCAGGCTATGGACTGTACCCCCGACTGTAATTTCTCTTCGGGTACTTAAATCAACACGGCCAGTTAATAGAATTTTCTCATCTAATAAACTTTCAATTGGCTTTTCAACCGCTTCAATGGAGGTAAAGCGATTCTTAATTTCCTCATAATACTGCCTAGTTTCTTTTTTTGCCTTTTTTACGAATTGCTTAAAAGTCTCACCCGCCGCGCTAATATAAGGCAAATTCAAATTTTGCACGACCAGACGATTCAAAACGGGCTGAGTGATTTTCTTGCCCTGTTTCATCAGTTCATGGAGCTCATGCTTAATATTATGAATGGACTCACCATACCCCATAAATCGATTAATAGGCTGATAAAGTCCCATTTGCTGAGTTAGTCTAGTGCGATTCGAGCACTGATAAATATCTTCTAATGCGGTCACTTTTACTACTAGACGGTCATTATCGTGAATCCCCTCTCCTACATATTGAAAACGGTTCAGATGCTCAGTCACCACTTCCGTCGAGGAAACAACTAGAGGATGATTAGTTGTAAATTGCCCAAATACGGAGAGATCCTTTGGTTTATGGGCTGAGCCGGCTGGTTGATAACTGTGACTCATCGATAAAAAAAGAAACTTCTTCGACCGACTAGCCCCTACATAAAATAGCCTACGTTCACTCTCAATTGAAGGTCGGTACCTTTCAGCATTGACTATGGCATCATTGGAAAGTAGATGCCATGGTGTTTGGAAATACTCCCTAAGAGCAGGAAATTCCCCATCTGTTAGCATAGGAATAAACACCGCAAGGAATTCCAATCCTTTTGACTGGTGAATAGTAGTCAACAACACACTATTGGCACTTTTCCGCTGAAATTGGTCGATCCCCTCTTGGTATACCGACTCAGCATCCCGATTTATAAAGTAGCAAAATCTCACAATACTGGTGTTTCCACCATTTCTTAAGTAAACATCCTCAAAATCATGAATGACCTTAGTGAATTTCACTAGATTGTAGATGATACTCTCTTCGGTTTTTGTTCTCGGAAGCTCATCCTCCACACCCATAATTTTAAGAAATTCCTGGTACACAGATTGGATGCGATAATCATAATTTTCCGTATCAACCCCATTTTTCTCCAAGAAGTCAATAGCTTCTTCTAATCGTCTGCTATTAATTTGAAGTGGCAAAGCACTCCATAATGCGGTTAGTTCAAGACGATTGACACGGAGATCTTGTTTAATATGTTTACCTGCAAGAAAGTAAAATGTCCCTTTCACAGCAGAAATTTCATCGGTTGCAAAGAGATTAGATAGATCACCAACCTCAACCAATATGTTCCGCTCTCGTAGGACACCAATTAAAATGTTTGCAAATTTCTTTTTCCGTAATAAGATGGCAATCTCTGATGGAGGAACACCCTTGCTAAGGAGAAGTTCAATTCGATTCCCGATAAAGTGAGCTTCCTCTAAACAATGTTGGAACGAATCAAAGGAAATATCCCCGAATTCAAATTTATACTTCGCTTTTGACCGAATAATTTTTAGGAATTCCTTCGCAGCCAATTGTTTCTGCAGAGGCATTACATCGATATTTTTCTTAATAATATCTTTAGAAAAATCTACAATTCCCTCACTTGATCGGAAGTTCTCACCTAAAAGGTGTCGCTTAGCCTGAAAATCTTCGCAGAATTCATCAATAAAGGTATTATCGGACCCCCGCCAAGAATAAATATTTTGGTTCCCATCACCCACAGCGATAATACGGATTCCTAAATCCCTTAGTTGAGTTAGAATCGTATGCTGCAAAAAGTTAACATCTTGGAACTCATCAGCAAAGATAATCCGATAACGTTCCTTGAGTTTTTTTCTAAAATCCTGATCATTTTCGAGCTTCTCTGAGAAAATCTTTAGAACCTCAGAGAAGTCCATGATTTTTCCGGTTTTGAGGAAATCTCTAAAAGTTCGATAAGTTGTCAGAATATAATCCTGAACATACTGTTCCTGAACTTCACTTTCTCGCAAAATCCCCATGATGCTCAAAAAATTATCTACAGTGCATTGAGAGGTCATCCCCATTTCCTTTCGAGTTTGATTCATCCCGCTCCACCCTGTCTTTGCCGAATACTTGGTAACAAGTATTTTCATTTGAGCACTGTCGTACAATCGCCAACCTTTATAACTGGGGTAGAGTTGAGTGAGTAGCTCAAAAGCAAAGCTATGGAAGGTTTGCACTGTAATTTCATCCAACCCTTTCCTATCAGGAAAAGTTCTCTTAGCAATCGTAGAGATTTTAGCTTTAAGGTCAAATGCTGCCTTATTTGTAAAGGTTACAAATCCCAACTGGGAAGGCTTTAATCCAAATTGAATCGCCACTATTCCCATCATGGTTATCACGGTACTTTTTCCACCACCAGCACCCGCATCGATCTTTACATTTTTATCAAGCAGGTCAACAATAGCCTCTCTTTGGGCTTCAGTGAATAAGATGCCCAAATCTTTATCAACATCCTTCAAAAATGCTATACGAAGGTTTTGTATAGAATCATCCAATTCGAAACACCATCCTTTTATTAAATATTTTTTTGCCAACATGCTAATAAGCACATTAACGTTTTACTATCATCCATAGTTGGCATAACTTCTTTTTTTTAAACATCATTATTTATTTTTTTCAAATGCAAAAAAACTGCAAGCCATGCAACTGGCCTGCAGTTTTTTCTAATATATTAATTCTCTTTTTTCACTATCTGAATTTCTAAACCTAATCCATGTAATGTCTTTAATAAGGTATCTATTGTATAATTTGCACCTGATGTCACGCGAGAAAACTGAGAATAATTTAAATCAATTAATTCAAATGCTTCTTTATAATTCATATTTTTTTCACTTATACAATCCCTAATTGCATCCGCTATCTTCCTCTTTGGAACTTGAACAATAAAATACTCTTCAGGTATGTCAATTAAATTAGAAAGGCTACTCTTCAAAATTAATGATCTCCTTTCATCTAAAGGTGATAAGTAAACAATTACTTTTGTAATATTTTTCCACATATACATTCATCTCTAAAATGTAAAAAAAATACAATCCCTATATTACATCAATTAGTCAACAGAATATAGACATCTAAAATAGTTCACTACACTTTACCTCCTTATAGAGTTCTCTTCCTAAATCTCTCAGATTGCAGTACATTCTCTCAGCCAAAATGGCAAAATATTTTTTACCAATAAATGTATAGATTGTATTCTCAGTATAGACAAAAAGTTTGTTTCACATAGATTAAATTCAATAACTTTATTCATCATTTTAAAACTTCATCAAATAAATAAGGGGACCTAAGATGAGCATGTCACCCATCTTAAGTTGATAATTTTTATGGAATGATTCTTTCTATTTCTTGAATATAGTACTTCTCCTCATATGTCTGTTCAAATTTAAGTTTGTATCTTTTATCCCAAATTAAGAATTCTAAGATCCAAATTCCACTTGATAATTCCTTCATAGAATAACCTTCTGAAAATGGAATCACATCCATCTCAGATTGAGGACCAAACTGATTTAGATTATGCAATAAACTTACTATGACACTTAATTCATATTGATAAAAATTTCTTAATTCCTTTAAAAACTCCTCTCCATAAATTAATTTCGAATCATCAAACTCTTCCACTGATACTCCCCCTTATGAAGTATTTAATGAAGCAGTATTCGTATAAAAATATTGCTTATTACATAATTCCCTCTCTATACAATAAATCCTTTTCACCTGCCAAAAGCTGTCAAAATTAGAGATTTTTCAACATGAATGGGTATGAGTCTGATGATTCATCCTTTATGACAGATTTCCTTATCTGTTAGAAGAGTAGTGTTTGGAGAGATAATCTATAACTTATAACCTTTTAGGTCCACTCAGTTTGTTTCCTTAGCCTTGATAAAATGGAGATATAGAGGAATAGAACCCTATGAACGAATTAGAGAAATTTAATTAAATATCCAAAAAATATTAGGATAATGGAGAATCTGAAAAAAAAGATTAATAACAGTCACAGCCATTCTGCAAAAACAAAATTTGCTATACTGTTATTGTAAGAAAATATGAAATTCCGTTTCTAGGGATTGAAAGGAATAGAGGAAGAATGTGAAGACCTAAAATAGAACCTCATTGTTTTGTATGTCAAAAACCATTTAGAAGAACGGATCCAGTTTACAACGATTCCATGTTTATCCAAGTTTTTCATTTTAATGGTAGCATTTTAAGTAGTATCATCGCAAAACTTTGAAAACCCTGTTCCACTCGCGAATCCCATTTAAGAAGGTGAAATAGAATAATGATAAAAAAAATGAAGAATATCCTTATTAGCAATGATTATTACTATTCAGGCTTCATTGCTTTTAGTAGTTTTATAATCAGCATGACTTTATTTTTCATTGGCACTAGTATAGAAATGAATAGAAAAATTGTTTCTGAATTTAATGGTATAGTATTTGGTATTACCTCGGGAACCTTAGGATTAATGGGCCTAGTAGCAATTTTTATATCCTTGAATAGCCAACATAAAATTGAAAAGTGTAGAGAACTATTCTGGGAATTGCAAGAGCAATCCTATAATGAAAGTAATATGTTTACTGTATCAAACAATCTAAAGAGATCCCTATTACAGTATGCACAAATCTATAACCAAAAGGAAAAAATTATTCAAACAGTTATTGAAATCTCTAAGCATACTTTAAAGGTTGTAATTCTCCTTTGGACTATTTATGCAGGACTTGTTGATTATTCTATTCTAGCTCAAATTGCTTTAAGTTTAGCCGTTACACTTGGTGTTTTTATATTAGCATTCTTTCATATAATAATCGGTAAATTAGGTGATGCAGTTGAATTAAGTTCTTTAGACAATGTTGGTAATCTGGTAAATTTATCATTTAACTCTAAATTGAGGGGAAAAATAAATGACTTAAAAGCTTTGATTACTCTACAAGATATACCAAATGATTTTCAAAAATTGAAAAGCAACGAGAATTTCAAACTATACGAAAAATACATTGGTTGGAGACCTAATCTATTAGTAGCTAATTATATGGAAGTTTCAACAACAAATGATATAGCAATTAATCGTTTAAGGTCTTTATTTTATCCAAATTTAAGTGATGAATTAGTTTCCTCTCTATTTATTTCTATTAAAATACCAATAACCGGAATAAGAATAAAGATAGTTGAAGTTTCAATAAATAGCAATGGACAAGAATATTTCTGTGAAGATTATACACATGTTTGTATTTCAAAAAACTTAACTCAAATAATAGATTTAGTTAAAACTGAAGAATGGTGCAATTTTATGAATTATGAAGTGAAAATTGAAATTGCAAAACTTAAATATAAATCCACAGACGATACGGAACCTGATACCATAAGTGTAGATTGCCAAAATAATATTATATATCTCCCACACGGTATATCAGATTTTAGAATTAAATTGCAAGTAGATTCTATTCACGATATGGAAATAAAAGAAGCGTTTATTCCTTGTATTGATGAGGTAGCAGAACAGTACTATAAGGATATGTTGCAGAATAATAATCAAATCCAAATAGAATTGGAAAATATAAAAAGAAATATTAGATCGAAGATCATACAGAAACAATTATATAATAACGAACTAACATTAGAATATGATATTAATCTTTTTAATGAAGAAACTATTAAGTCCTTTAGAGGAGGAACAAATACTGAAAACGGTTGGATAAATTACTTAAGACCAACACCAAATTTAGGCGTTGAAGAAGGAACTCGGATATAGGCTAACACCATAGTCTCCGGAGGTACTGTTTACTGGGATGAATCTTCCCAATATTTCTTTCGTATTTTTAGCCTAGAAAGTGTCCTCCCCACGCGGACCAATACAACAATTTGTCCACGGGAGGGACCTGATACCGGAATTTAGGAGGTAACCAATGATTGAATCAACAACAAAAACGGTGATGCACAGTTATCCAGGATTGGTTGCACTTGTGACGGCTAGTCATAACGGTGAAGAGAATATCATGGCGGCGGGCTGGCATTCTTACATTTCTTATGAACCGCCGATTTACGGTGTGGCGATTGGACGTGAGCGCCATACCTACTCTTTACTGAAGGAAGCAGGAAAGTGTGCGATTAACTTTCTACCCTTTGAAAAAGCAAATCTGATCCAACAAGCAGGAGTTTACACAGGGGCAAATGTGAATAAATTTGAGATTGGAAAAATGGAATTCAGCAAAGGTGTGGCAACCAATGCACCTATCTTACATGATGCTTATGTGGCCTACGAGTTGGAGGTAATAGACCGTCAATCCTATGGAGATCACGACTGGTTTGTCGGAAACATCGTTCGTTTTTATCGAGACAATGACAAATTCTTAGACAATGGATTACCTGACCTTGATAAACTATCAATTCCCCTCTATCTTGGGCGCTCTCTCTACACCTGTGTAGACAGTAACAGCAAAATAACCAATCATCAAATAAAAGCGTAGGCATTAGGGAGGGTGCTACTACCCGAGGTTTGACGAAACGTGACAGGATTATGTTTACAAATCTAGGGTGGTGAACCCCCTTTACAATCCTCCCCATAAACTCACAATACCTCTCCCTCTGCTGTTCCCATCCCCAGCAAAATGAAAACGCCAACGATAACTTTAGTTAATGAAGACAGTTTCTTCCCACTCTCCGCAACTGTCCTCCCTCCAAGGACAAATTCACCCGATTTGTCCATGGTAGGTACCTGACACCTTAAAAGAAGTAATAGAAAATTAGCTTCATATCACTTATAATTTATTAGATGGAAAATTTTGAAAAAACAGTAAAGGGGTGAAAAAACTGAAAAATGGCATAACAAGGATCATTTCTATTGGTACGATTTTTACGATATTGCTAGCATCCTTCCTACAGCCCGTTGGGAATGTCGTGAGGGCAGATGGATTCTCTGCGATAGAAGTTGAGAACAGTGCCATGGTTGCAACATCCAGGCAGGCAGCGCTCGAAGATCTTGCTCCTGCACTTCAGCCAAGTGTAACGCATGCTACGACAACAGAAGACACGCAAACGACAAGTGGGCTTATCATCCAACCGAATAATGAAGCAGGAAGTGCACCTACGAATTATTATAAAATTACCGGGATTACCGGTGGACAGTTATTTAAACCTAATGGTGTTACTCTTATCCATAATGCCGATTTTATAACAGTCGCAGAGGGACTTGCAGGCTTGAAATTCTCCCCTGCACCAGACATGCATGGTATTTATGGTTTTGGATTTACGGTCCAAGCAGGTCCAAGTAACGATGGAGAAAAGTTAAGTGCTCCGGTGGATGTGATGGTTACTGTAACGGAGGTCAATGATCCTCCGTTTGCTAAAGATGATCTTCTTTCAGGTATCCTTGAGGGTTCCGGCCCCATAGAGATCCAGGCTTCCGATTTACTAGCTAACGATTTGGCGGGTCCATTTGATGAGCAACTATGGCAGCAGTTGACCGTGACATCGGTCGACAATCCCAGTGGCGGGACAGTTCAATTAGTGGATTCAAGGATCATTTTTACACCGCAGGCGCACTTCTTCGGAACGGCTTTCTTTATGTACACCGTTTCCGATGACGGGCGGACCAATGGTGAATCAGATCCTCGCTCAACGCAAGCAATGGTCACTTTTCCAATTTATCCAAAGGCTGATGTTCCAAGTATCACAGGCACCGTAACGGCTGAGGATACCATGTCTAGTAATGGGTTGGTGATAAGGCGTAATCCAGTCGATGGTGGTGAGGTGACTCATTACAAAATTACCGGTATAACCGGTGGGACACTTTACCGTTGGGATGGAACAACTCCTATTGATAACGAGCAGTTTATCACGACAGCAGAGGGTGAGCATGGTCTCAAGTTTCTTCCGGATTACGATCGAAATTCGGTTGCAGGCGACTTATTTGGATTTGATGTCCAAGCGGCGATTGGTCCAAGTGATGATGGTATAAGCGATAAAATACGTGCTATGATCACGGTTACAGAAGTGAACGATGCTCCTTATGCTAGGGATGATACAACTGAAACGGCTTTTGGTGTACCGTTTATTCAAATTCCGTTTGCTGAATTAACGGCAAATGACAGACCAGGTCCGCCAAATGAGTCAGATCAGACGTTGACGATTACGGATGTTGGCAACGCCGTCGGCGGTACCGTTAGTATCACTAATGGGAATGTTCAATTTGTTATTAATCCTGGCTTTTTAGGCACAGCTAGATTTGACTATGAAATAACGGATAATGGAACAACTAATGGAACTCCACATCCGCTGACGGATCGGGCAACTGTCTATATTGACGTGAAAGATTTGAACAAACCGGTTATTACGTTGCATGGCGATGAAACGGTTTATCTTTTACAAGGTCAGAATTATATAGAACCAGGGTATTCCGCTGAGGACGATGTGGATGGAGATCTAACGGCCAAGGTTACGATTTCAGGATCGGTTAGCCCTATGGTTCTTGGCAAGTACACATTACTTTACAATGTAAAAGACAGCAGTAATAACGCTGCAATCGAGCAAAGGCGTACGGTTCACGTGGTATCCCATTTGTTATCCAATTTGACCTTAGGTTCAGAGGTAATAAACTTTCAACCTACCCAAACGGATTATACGGTTGATGTTTTGAACTCAGTGGAGAAGCTATTGGTTACACCAACCCTACTTGACGAAAATTCTACGGTAACAGTGAATGGAACAGTTGTAAATAGCGGATCTGGGAAGGACGTTTCTTTAAACGTTGGGAAAAATGTGATTACCGTTGTGGTAACCGCTTTGGGTGGAACGACGAAAACCTATAAAGTTACAGTGAATCGAGCTCCTTCTGCAAATGCTGATTTAAGCAATTTAGTAGTAAGTAAGGGTGCGTTAACACCTGACTTTGCTGCTGGAACGCTAGATTATACGGTTGATGTCGCACATAACGTGAATCAAATCGAGTTGACTCCAGTTGTAGCAGAAGCCAATGCGACGGTTACGGTAAATGGAAATGCGGCGGTAAGTGGCCAGGCAGTGATTTTACCATTAGCAGTAGGAAATAATCCAATTTCGGTTGTGGTCACAGCTCAAGATGGTACCACGGTTAAAACGTATACCATTACGATTAAGAGAGCTCCTTCTGCAAATGCCGATTTAAGCAATTTAGTAGTAAGTAAGGGTATGTTAACACCTGGTTTTGCTGCTGGAACGCTAGGTTATACAGTTGATGTCGCACATAACGTGAATCAAATCGAGTTGACTCCAGTTGTAGCAGAAGCCAATGCGACGGTTACGGTAAATGGAAATGCGGCGGTAAGTGGCCAGGCAGTGATTTTACCATTAGCAGTAGGAAATAATCCGATTTCGGTTGTGGTCACAGCTCAAGATGGCACCACGGTTAAAATTTATACCGTTACGGTTAAAAGAGCTCCTTCTGCAAATGCCGATTTAAGGAATTTAGTAGTAAGTAAGGGTGTGTTAACACCTGCGTTTGCCGCTGGAACGCTAGATTATACGGTTGATGTCGCACATAACGTGAGCCAAATCGAGTTGACCCCTGTTGTAGCAGAAGCCAATGCGACCGTAAAGGTAAATGGAAATGCGGCGGTAAGTGGCCAGGCTGTGATTTTACCATTAGTCGTGGGAGTTAATCCGATTTCGGTTGTGGTCACAGCTCAAGATGGTACCACGGTTAAAACGTATACCGTTACGATTAAAAGAGCTCCTTCAGCAAATGCCGATTTAAGCAATCTAGTTGTAAGTAAGGGTGCGTTAACACCTGCGTTTGCCACTGGAACGCTAAATTATACGGTTGATGTCGCACATAACGTGAGCCAAATCGAGTTGACTCCAGTTGTAGCAGAAGCCAATGCGACGGTTACGGTAAATGGAAATGCGGCGGTAAGTGGCCAGGCAGTGATTTTACCATTAGCAGTAGGAAATAATCCGATTTCGGTTGTGGTCACAGCTCAAGATGGCACCACGGTTAAAATTTATACCGTTACGGTTAAAAGAGCTCCTTCTGCAAATGCCGATTTAAGGAATTTAGTAGTAAGTAAGGGTGTGTTAACACCTGCGTTTGCCGCTGGAACGCTAGATTATACGGTTGATGTCGCACATAACGTGAGCCAAATCGAGTTGACCCCTGTTGTAGCAGAAGCCAATGCGACGGTTACGGTAAATGGAAATGCGGCGGTAAGTGGCCAGGCAGTGATTTTACCATTAGCAGTAGGAAATAATCCAATTTCGGTTGTGGTCACAGCTCAAGATGGTACCACGGTTAAAACGTATACCATTACGATTAAGAGAGCTCCTTCTGCAAATGCCGATTTAAGCAATCTAGTAGTAAATAAGGGTGCGTTAACACCTGACTTTGCTGCTGGAACGTTGGAATATACAGTTGATGTTACAAATGAAGTGAACCAAATCGGGGTCACCGCTGTAATGGCAGAGGGCAACGCTTCTGTAAAGGTAAATGGAACGGCTGCGGTAAGTGGCAACGAAGTGATTTTACCATTAGTTGTCGGTGACAATGAGGTGATTATTACAGTTACCGCACAAGATGGAACAACCGTTAAAACGTATAAGGTTGTGGTTACGAGGGACTTATTCCACCCGCAAGCGCCAACGGTGACGGCGGATGACGTTAACAACCTCATTATCGGTGCAGACGCAACGATGGAATATTCAACGAATGATGGCACAACCTGGACCAGTTATCAATCACAACCAGTACCAACTTTTGATGGGGACCGTACTGTATTAGTCCGTGTTAAAGCAATAGAAGGTGTGAGTACTGCAAGCCCTACAACGAAATTGACTTTTACAGCTAATCCTGTAATTGTGATTCCTCCTGCCATAGGTGAACCAGGCAGAATGATTTCCATTGTCGTGGTAGATGCGGAGGGCAAATCATTGCCGGCGGGTAATCTTGAAATCAAACGGAGCACAAATGAAGGTCAAAAAGTGGATACAATTAAGTTAGATGTACGTAAGATTCTAGCGGCGATTTCAATGGCTGTAGAAAATAAAAAGAATACCATTGTGGTTCAAATGATCGATTTAGCCAATGACCCTGCTGATAAAATCAATGTTGGCGTTGATAAAGAGGTTCTTGCGTTATTAACTCAACATGCTATGAATCTAGTGATTCAAACAGAAAAGGCAACGATTACCATTCCAGCAACAACATGGACACAAGTAGGAAATGTGGATGTTACCTTAACGATTACAAATGGGCAAAACCAAAAGCAAACGGAAGCAGCTATTGAGGCTAAGGCAAAGGGAACGAAAGTGGTAGGCTCATCTGTAAAAGTAAATACAAACGTTAAAGGGCGTACGGAAATTACCCTGCCAATTGCGAAGGATATGCTACCAGCGGATCCTAAGGACTTGCCGGAATTTATCTCATCATTAGCGGTTTTCGTTGAACATAGTGACGGTGAAAATAAGGTTTATACCGGAATGGTTCAATATGATGAAAAAGGAATTCCGACTGGAATCTCGATTTGGGTCGAAAAGTTCAGCACCTTTACAGTGATTGCCAAACCAAAAGCAAGCTACAGTTATGCTGATGATGCAGCCATCTCTGAGTATGCGAAGGAATCAGTCTATCGCCTTCAGGAATTAGGGATAATGGAAGGATCACAGAATCAATTTAATCCACAAGGCGCAGTAACGAGAGCACAATTTACAAAGATTATTTTAATGGCGCTAGGAATGAAGGTAGAAGGAAGCTTTGACCAAGAGTTCAAAGATGTGAAAAAGGATCATTGGGCATTTGCTTACATCATGAAGGCAAAAGAACTTGGCATCATAAAGGGTGTAGATGCAAACTCATTCAACCCGAATGCACCGATCACACGCCAACAGATGGCCCTAATGATTGGAAGAGCACTTGAACTTAAAGAAACAACCAACACCATCACATTCCTAGACCAAAACAAAATCAGCACAGAAGCACTACCATACGTTCAAGCACTAGCCCAACAAGGCATCATCAAAGGAAACAACAACCACTTCAACCCGCAAGGCCTAGTCACACGCGAAATGATCGCCACCATCATCGCTAGGGTGTTGGAACATGTGGAACATAGGGACGCATCTCGAAACGTCTTTTTGTTTATAAAACGAATTAATTAGAGTATTAAAAAGAGAGAAGTGTTGTAGCACTTCTCTCCTGCAACCTCTACCGTCAGGGTGGTGGTTGTCAAAATTAAATGTTTTTTCTCGAACCAACTCATTTTGCTTCGTACGGCGCAGGGTGGTTTTCTCATTATCTAAAAGTTTTTTTCGAAAGAGATACGCACCAATTTCACGTACAATCCCCTTCAAGACTCCTTTCAGATTCTAGAAATGTTTCCATGATTATCACGAAGAAATAGCTTTCGCGGAGAATTTGATTCTAAAAACGGCAAAGGCCGCGACAAAAAGAAGGTAATTTGTTGTTTTTGGGTTGATTTTGCTCAGAAAGTAACTAGTTTTAGAGATTTTTTTGCAGATTGATGAGTTTAGGAATGGTTTTATGCCCAAGTTTTGTTACTTATGACCAACTTTTAGGGTTTATGCCCAACCTAGAAAATTTATGCCCAACTTTCGGGCACTTATTTCCAACTTTTCAGATTTATGCCCAACTTTTGAATACTTATTTCCAACTTTTTAGATATATGCCCAACTTTATCCGCTTATGACTAACTTTTTCCCCATATGCCCAACTTCCCTGCTTATCCCCAGGTCCCCCCACAGTTGCCTCTCAACTTCAAGCAATATCTCCCTCGGAAGAGTTATCCTCTACGCATTAATATTCCTTTGGAGGTATGTGGTTCAAAAAAAATGCTCTTTCGTGATGTGGTTTCACCGTCAAACCAAACAATCACGAAAGAACATACTATTTTATCACCAATAGTGGTCCTCTAATCAAAGCTCCAAAACCACTACTTCATCGGTGCAAATACTGCTTTTTCATCATAAACATCTGCTGCATTGCTTGCATCAATTAGACCTGTACCACCGTCAATATATTCCTCCACTGCCTCGCCTTTTGCTGCTTTAAGGGCCGTTTCAAAAACGGTTTTTCCAAGTAATGCTGGATCGTTAAACACTGTTGCATGATATTTACCATCAATAATTGCTTTTACGGCTTCAGATAATCCATCGATACCAACGATTTTCACTTTATCTAACATGTTCGCTTGCTCCAATACTTGTACTGCACCAAGGGCCATATCATCATTATGAGCATAAACTAGGTTCACATCAGGATGTGCTTGAAGCAAGTCTTGGAATGCTTTCACAGCTTCGGCACGGATGTAGTTACTATAAGGTCCTTCAATAACAGTGATACCAGATTCTTGACCAACTGCGTCATGGAATCCACCGTGGCGATCCATCATAACTTTACCGCCTGCATCTCCTTGTAATTCAATAATTTTACCTTTAGCTTGGCCAACTCCGCCAAGTAATTGAACTGCGTAATCCCCAGCAATTTTACCCATAGCCCTGTTATCTCTTCCAACAAATGCGGTTACTTTTTGCTCTGTTGGGCGGTCAACGGTTATGACTGGAATACCCGCTTGCTCAGCAGCCTGCAAAGCAGGGGCAACAGCAGTTGGATTAGTAGGATTCAAGATTAAAACATCAATTCCTTTGGTGATTAAGTCCTGAACATCTTGGTTTTGCTTTTGAATATCATTTTGAGCGTCTAATGTAATTAACTCTACCCCTTGGTTTTTAGCTTCCGCCTTTGCCCCATCCACTAATGATATATAAAACGGAGATTCTAGTGTCGGTTGGGAAAATCCAATAACAATTTTATCCTCGGAGTCCTTGGATCCATCCTTAGTGGAACCTCCTGATTTTTCCGAATTAGAACAGCCAGCAAACAATAGTGTTGAGCCTATAATTGAGGTAAGAAGCAATTTGTGTAAATTTTTCTTTTTCATTGTTATTCCCCTTTTAATTTGATTTTTTTACGACAAAGCGATTTAACACTAATGCTAATACAATGATGACGCCCATGAAGATTGATTGGTAATAAGAAGATAGACCAATCAGATTAAAAATATTAGTAATCATACTCATTAGCAAAACACCAATAAATGTTCCTCCAACCCCCCCTACACCACCAAATAGACTTGTACCACCTAAAACGACTGCTGCAATGGCATCTAATTCGATGCCGTTTCCGGCGGTTGGCTGCCCTACTGTTAACCACGAGGTCAAGACCACCCCTCCTAGAGCAGCTGTAGCGCCACTTATCATATAAGCGGCCGCTATATATCGGTTAACCTCAATACCAGTCAGATGAGCTGATTGAGGGTTGCCTCCAATGGCATAAAGTTTTCTTCCAAATGTCGTGTATCGCAGAACAAAAAGTGCGATTATCGTTAGTGAAATCCAAATGATCGCAGAAACTGGAATTCTTCCAAAGACATTACTACCAAGAAAACGAAACGACTCTGGAAGATTATAAATAGGTTTTCCATCTGTAAGTAACAGAGCAAATCCCTTGGCCGCTACCATCATGGCTAATGTGGCAATAAAAGCCGGGACTTTAAGTTTCGTTGAAATGATTCCATTGACAAGGCCAAGCGCACACCCGATTAATACAGATAGAATAATGGCAAAAATAGGGCTCATGCCACCAGTCATCATCAAAGCTACTGTCATACATGAAAGTGCCAATACCGAGCCAACGGATAAGTCTATTCCGGCTACGATGATGACAAAGGTCATTCCCAAAGCAACTATTCCTACAACCGCAGACTGTTGCAGAATATTTAGTAAATTCTGTACAGATAAAAACCTAGGTGACAACATAGATCCTACTGTCATAAAGATAAGAAGTAACACAACCAGGTTATATTTTTTTAGTAGTTCTGATAGTTTAAATACGTAGGATTTTTCCGCTTGATGCACTTCTATTTTTGTATTCGTCATTCTTGTTCGCCTCCTTTTACCGAGTAATGCAAGATTTCCTCTTTTTGTTTTTGCGGGTCGTCAAACTCACCAATAATTCTCCCACTATGCATGACGAGGATTCGATTACAGACATCTAATAATTCGTTCAATTCGGAAGAAACGACGATGATCGCCTTGCCTTGAAGGGCCAACTCCCTCATAATTCGATAGATTTCTTCCTTTGTACCGACATCAATTCCTTGTGTCGGCTCATCAAACAATAATAAACTGGACTCTCGGATCAGCCATCTAGATATAATGACCTTTTGTTGGTTTCCACCACTTAGATTTTGCATTAAGGTTTCTTCAGTCGGTGTTTTAATGCTTAAATCATTTATTTTTTCTTTTACCAGTTGAGTAGCTTTATTTTTTCGTAAAATAGAAAACCTCGATAACTTAAAAAGTGATGGGATAATGGCATTTTCCATAACCGATAGATGCAACATCGCTCCTTCCGTTTTCCGGTTCTCCGGAACTAGCCCCATTCCTAGCTTTATCGCTTTACTAGGTTTATTGATTCGTTGTTTTACACCGTTTAAAAATATTGAACCCTTACCGATAGGATCAAGTCCATAAAGCGCTTTCAATATTTCCGTCCTGCCAGATCCAACCAAACCGTATAATCCTAGCACCTCTCCCTTTCCTAATGAAAAACTAATATCCTTCAGCTTCTGGTTACTGATAGAGTCGACATGGAGAAACTCCTCATACTGTGCCCCAGAGGATTCGCTTTTCTTCTTTTCCACTTTATGCCCAATGATGAGTTCGACTAATTCATCCTGAGAGATTTCCGTTAAATACTTGGTGGCAATATATTCGCCATCTCTCATCACCGTCACTCGATCGCCGATTGCAAATAGCTCCTCTAATTTATGGGAGATATAAATAATTGTGATGCCTTTTTGCTTTAAGTCATTTATTACTTGAAACAAGGTCTCAACTTCATTTTCTGAAAGAGTAGTAGAAGGTTCATCCATAATGATTAACCGCGCATTGCAGGCTACCGCCTTGGCCAACTCGACAATTTGTTTGTGGCCTGCACTCAGCTCAGACACCTTTTTATGTACCGGAATTTCAATGCCAATTCCCTTTAATATATTTTTGGCATTTTCATGAAGCTGTTTCCAAGACAGAATACCGAGTTTAGGTTTTAAGTAATCACCTAGAAAGATATTCTCCGTTACGGACAAGTGTTCAATGAGGGAAAGCTCCTGATAAATAATAGAAATTCCTACTGCTCTACTATGAGCCGGACCTGTAATGTCAACCTTTCTTCCATCAAAGAAAATCTCGCCATCATCCTTTTGGTAAACTCCTGTAAGAATTTTCATTAATGTAGATTTCCCAGCACCGTTTGCACCAATTAGACAGTGAACCTCACCTGTAACTACAGAAAAGTTAACAGCATTAAGTGCTTTGACACCAGGGAATTCCTTAGTAATGTTCCTCATTTCCAATACCTTTTGCATTTCCAAAAAGCCCCCCTTTCATTAGAAAATGACATTACATATGTGGAAGTAATTTCTCGTAAAGGGAAATGTACCTCTCAAAGGCTGCTTCATACTGCTTATTAGCATCTTCACTGCAACGATAACTTCCTACGGTTGTTGTCATAGATTTTGATGCCTCAGCCAAAGATGGGTAATTTCCAAGTCCAAAGGAACAAATGACAGCACAACCCTTCGTTCCCGCCTCGGTTTCTTCCGCAATATCAATCGCCAATCCAGTCACATCACTGATAATTTGCATCCAAATGGCGTTTCTTGTCCCACCACCCGAAGCAATAATTCGGTTGATTGGCACCATTGCCTTTTGGAATAGTTCAATAATATTTTTAGTCCCATAGGCAACAGATTCTAAGATTGCACGGAAAATATCATATCGCGTATGGGCTAATGTAAGTCCAAATATATTCCCTTTAGCGGACGGATTGCGATATGGGGTTCGATTCCCTTGCCAAGAGTCTAAGATGATTAGACCATTACTACCGGGTGGAAGCTTCCGAATATTTTTATACAAATCCTCATAGACCGAAGGGTACTGTTCCTTTTCGACCCCGTGGTAAAATTGCTCCATAAACCATGTTGTTAAGGAACCACAGGTTAACTGCCCCCCTTCAAGCAACCAGCTATCCGGCAAAATCGCATTCTGATAAGGTCCCCATAAACCAGGTTCGAAAACAGCTTCTTCGGTGTGAACCAAATGAACAAAGCTAGTCCCCATTATTAAACTCATTTCTCCGGGATCGGTTGCTCCAACACCAAGCATTCCAATATGAGCATCAATTCCACCTTGGAAAACTGGAATTCCTTCCTTTAACCCTGTTGCAGATGCCACTTCCTTAATAAGCGTCCCAACTTGTTCCCCAACCGCCTTTACGTCCAGCGGCCAAACATCCTTATATTCCTCAAACCCAATCGCCTGAAAAAATTCTTCCGAAAAGCCTTCTTCTCCGACATAATTCCATTTGCAAGTCGTATTGCAAAGCGATGAAGTCCAGTTTCGTGTAAGGCGATAATTAAACCAATCCAGTTGCTCGACAATTTTATGACCCGCAATGAGTGTTCGATTATTCTTGAACCAAAGTGATTTGGGTGTCATCCATTCAGCTGATACCTTTTCACCTGCAAACCGCAATATTTTCTGAATATGTGGATCGGGATGATGATTAATTTTTTCAACCTCTTGAATGGCCCTAGTATCCATCCATAAGATGGCAGGAGTCAACGCCTCTCCCTCTTCACTGGCAATAAGAACAGTAGATGAAGTGGCGCAAACAGAGATGGCTTCTACACATTGGAGGTCGACCTCAAGTGCACAATTTCTCATCACGTGTAAAAATGCTTCCCACCAATCATTTGGATTTTGTTCACATAGCCCCGGACTCGGGTAATGGGTCGAATAGGCGGAAGAACCACTCCAAATTTTCGTTCCATCTACCGTAAAGATACCCACCTTTAAGCTTTGAGTCCCTACATCAACTCCAATTACATATGTTGTTTCTACCATCACCATAACTCCTTAGTTTGGAAAAAACATGATTTTATTAAATAGAATTTCTTTGTTTCTAATCCGATTAAAAACCTCAGGCGCTTCGTCTATGCTGAAACGATGCGAAACAACCGGTTCCGTTATCAATTTCCCTTCACCCATTAATTCAGTGGTATAAGTCCACTCTCTACCAGGAAAAGGGGCGGAAAAGGAATTCCATGAGCCACGAATCGTTAATTCATGTCGCAAAATTCGGTTGACCGATTCAGAACTTAATTCAAGTCCTTGATTAGAGATACCCAAGAACACCACTCTTCCGTGCTTGCCACAGGATGCAACCGCCTGGTCCTGGGCTATCGGTGAACCCGATGTATCAATAGCAAAATCAATATAGTTAAGCTTTTCTTTGATGAATTGAGTTGGATTATGTAGTCGAGAATTTATCGTAATATCTGCACCAAGCTCTTCTGCTAATTGTAGTTTTTCATCATGAATGTCAACGGCAACCACTTGGCTTGCTCCAAAAATCTTCGAAAGTTGGACCGCAAATAATCCAATCGCACCGAGACCAAACACCGCCACCTTGTCACCCTTTTTTAAATTACCGGCCCACAAACCATGAACAGCATTGGCTGCTGGGTCAACCATTGCGCCAGCCTCAAAGGAAACATTATCAGGCAGCTGGACTAAGTTCTTAGGATTCACCTTGATATACTTTGCCATAGCTCCATCCGTTCTTGACCCATAATAGTTATAGTCGCTGCATAACGAATACTCGCCACGTTGACACTGGTCACAAGTCATACATGGAACCAGTGGTGCCACCGTTACCCGGTCCCCCACTTTCCATTCCTCAACACTTTTGCCTATCTTCGTAATAACACCCGAGAATTCATGTCCAAGTGTCAATCCTTGGTAATAAGCCCCCTTGTATAAGGCTCTTGGAATATCGGATCCACAAACCCCAACCGCCTTTACCTCAACAAGCACCTCATTTTCCAAAATATCAGGAACTTCGACCTCTTCCACCTTTAGATTGCCAGGTTCATATAATTTAACCGCTTTCATTTTCTGACTGCCTCCCTTTTGTTCAGTTGACTATGAAGCACTAAAATAGCTTTTGCTGTCTGTTCATCGGTAAATAACGTATTAATGTACTTTCCGTTTAACGCTCCGAGAATAGCCTCAACCTTCTCCTCGCCACATGCTATCGCAATCGAATGTTCCTTCTTCTGCAGCTCTTCTAATTGAAGCCCAATCGTTCTCTGATTTAATTCAAGGTCACAAATCTCACCGTGAATATTGTAAAAGCGCGAACAAATGTCACCAACTACGCCTGTTTCCAGCAGTTTCTTATAGTAATCTTCTGAAAAATATCCAGCGTGATAAAGAATCGAAGTAAATGATGCCTTCCCAATACTGAAAATAGCAATATCAGCGCTTTTTCCTAAATTAATTATTTCTTTAACAGATGAATCCTGCAAAAGGACCTCAGCAATCGTAGGAGAATCCACTATGGCTGGTACCGGCAAAAAGTACGGCTTAGCTGGAATCGCATTGGCAAATTTCTCAAGAATCCCGAGTGCTCCCGTAGACAGAGACGTGGTGCTGATTCCACCGTTAAGCTGTACAACAATATTGTCTTTTTTATTCAATAGTCCAAGGCTATTTCCGACATATGCTAAGGTCGTACCCCATGAAATCCCAACGATGTCCTCGTCATTAATAATTTCCGATAAGTAAGAACTTAGAGCCCTTCCAACGTCCTTTAGAATTAAACTTGTATCGCCTACATAAACCGGGGAAACAAAGACATGTTTAAGTCCAAAGGTTCCTTTCAACTCATCTGCCAAGTTGCTCTCTGAATCGAGCGGATAATTGATAACAAACGAAACAATCCCCTCTTTGATGGCAGCATCTAGTATTCTACTAACCGTAGGTCTAGAGATATTTTCAATTTCAGAAATTTGCTTTTGATTCAACTTTAGTTCGTAATACATTTTGGAAATTCTAATCATCTCGTGAATGGTATACAATGCCAAAACTCCCATTTGAAATTTTGTTCGTGAAGCTAAACATTTTTTCTTGTTGTCATTGTAGTAAAAATTAATATTTATTTCAATAAATTCTGAAAAGTTGAACAATATTTCAGAATGTATATTATTTCACATGAGACCTCCTATTATAGACTTTCATCCTCAAAGATATCTTCAAACACGAAAAAACCCCTGTACCTATTGTATAATCCTTGAACAACAAATGAAGTGGCTGTAAAAAGTTATGATAGAAGTACACAGATTGTTTCAGATTTTGATAAAAGATGTTTAATATAAGGAAATGGAAAGTATCTTGGAGGGATAACAATGGACGATTTCGATGTAAAAAAGATTGGCCAATTTGCAAAAGAAATGGTGATGGAGGCTGGTGAATTACTGATTCATCTAAAAAAACAGCCAATGGTGTTCGACGAAAAATCAGATCACGCAGATTTGGTTACTTTTGTAGATAAAGAAATAGAAAAGTTCTTAGTAAAATCGATTCTTGAAACGTTCCCACAGCATGGGATTATCGGAGAAGAAGGCACTGTCGACCATGATGATAGCTACTTTAAAACTCGCTGGGTTATAGATCCGATCGATGGAACAACCAACTTCATTCACAATTTTCCCTTCTACGGGATCTCCGTAGGGATTGTTCATAAAGGAATCGGAATGATTGGGGTCGTGTATAACCCTGTAACCGATGAACTTTTTTATGCGGAAAAAGATAACGGCGCCTATGTCAATGATGTAAGGCTAAATCTAAATCAGCCACTGGAGTTACACGAAGCGCTCGTCAGCACATCGATGTTTTGGGATGATCCGATATATAAAAACAATATGCACCCTAGCGTTCTACAAATTTATCAAGAAACCCGTGGATTAAGAATGGTTGGCGGAGCTGCCATTAGTTTATGTGAAATCGCCAAAGGAACCTTTAACGCATACCTAGCACCCGCTTTAAGCACGTGGGACTACGCAGCTGGAATCATCATTCTAAAAGAAGCAGGAGGAATCATTACGAGACTAAATGGTCTACCCCTTTCCTTCGAATACGGTGGTAGCCTACTCGCTGCTCACCCTAGCATTCATCAACAACTACTAAGGAAGTTTAACTAGTAAGGAAAAGGGGGTGGCGGGACAACATCCCCCCTGTCCCGCCTTCACATTCACGGAAGGTACCTGACACCTAAGTCACTTATTTGTGGAAGAAATAGCTTTCGCGGAGAATTTGATGCTAAAAACGGTAAATGCCGCGACAAAAAGAAGGTAATTTGTTATTTTGGGGTTGATTTTGCTAAGAAAGTAACTAGTTTTAGAGATTTTTTTGCAGATTGATGAGTTTAGGAATGGTTTTATGCCCAAGTTTTGTTACTTATGACCAACTTTTAGGGTATATGCCCAACTTTCCCCACCTATGACTAACTTTTTCCCCATATGCCCAACCTCCCCGCTTATGCCCAGTTCCCCACCTTATACCCAATCTTTCTATTAATGACAAGATGCATTTGCCTTTTTCCCTGTGAACGTTATTGTATTATACAGTGCGAAAAAAGAAGAATTTTGCGGATAGGCAGAATAAACTTTAAAATGGTCTACTAATAATAAAATTAATCAAACGTTTGATTGGAAATTACTATTTTAATATAAGAAATGAAAGTATGAGATCCGTCCCCATTTTTCATAAGCAAAATATGGTTGGACAACAGACATATCCCCAGGTCCCCCCACATCTGCCTCTCAGCTTCACTGCATCACTGTAGGTACCTGACACCTTTTATTTTATTTTTTTAACTATCTAAGTCTTATTTACTACTAGTGACATAGACTAGATGGAGTTTAAATACATTTTGACGGGAGTTGTATAAATGCAGAATAAATTATCGCTATTGCGGTGCATGTCCGGCCATTTGAAAAAAGTGGTCGTTTCTTCATGTTTTTTATTTGTATTACTGATCTATGCGATCGCAAATGGCATTTTAGCAGCAAATGATGTGTCGATCGATGGATCCGAAACAAGTAACCCCTTTTATCAGTCCGGTGATGGAGCTGTTGTCATTGATTCCACGATTACTATTTCAGGTATTGAGAGTTTATCAAGCGCGAAAGTACAAATTACTAATCATTTTAGAGGCTCAGAAGATGAATTAATTTTTAAAAATCAAAATGGAATAAGCGGTAATTATGATTCAGGTAAAGGGATCCTCAGTTTAAGCGGGATTGCTACTGTGGAAAAATATGAAACCGCGCTAAGGTCAGTAAGATACAATAATAAAAATACCTCAAAGACAATTAACTCAAATCCAAGAACGTTTTTATTTAGCGTTGGCGGGAACACTCATTATAATTCCGATACAGGACACTTTTATGAGTATGTTTCTGCTAGAGGGATTTCTTGGCAGGATGCAAAAGCTAGTGCTGAAAGCAAGTCTCTTTACGGCGTGCAAGGTTATCTTGCTACAATAACATCCGCACAAGAGAATCAATTCATAACGAGTATATTAAGCGGGCTCGGTTGGATTGGAGCTAGCGATGCAGAAGTTGAAGGAGAATGGAAATGGGTAACGGGCCCAGAATCAGGGACATTGTTTACAAAAGTAGACAGGTCATGTTATTACAATGGGTTCTTCTGGACCTGTCATAACACAAAAACAACTCATACTGGTTATCAAAATTGGGAGGTTTTTTGGCCAGGTGTTTCTGGGGGGGATGATGAAGATTATGGGTATCTGCCTCCTTGGGGGGGATGGAATGCCCTTCATAATCAGAACGGAAGTATTCAAGGATATGTTGTTGAATATGGTGGAATGTCTGGGGACAGTCAAATAAAACTTACGCATGTGGCAACAATGGCAATCATTCCAGATAAAGTAGCGCCAACCGCAACTGTTGCTTACAGCAAAGTAGATCCAACAAACCAAAATGTAGTGGCAACAATCACTCCGAGTGAAACTGTAACGATTACAAATAATGGAGGTTCATCCTCTTATACGTTTGTTGAAAATGGCAGTTTTACCTTTGAATTTGTAGATAAAGCAGGGAATGTTGGCTCTGTCGAGGCGACAGTAACGAATATTGATAAAGTGGCACCAACCGCAACTATTGCTTACAGTAATGTAGATCCAACAAACCAAGATGTAGTGGCAACAATCACTCCGAGTGAAGAGGTAACGATTACAAACAATGATGGTTCAACCTCTTATACGTTTGTTGAAAATGGCAACTTTACCTTTGAATTTGTGGATAAGGCAGGAAATATTGGCTCAGTCGAGGCGACCGTAACGAATATTGATAAAGTAGCGCCAACCGCAACTGTTGCTTACAGCAAAGTCAATCCAACAAACCAAAATGTAGTGGCAACAATCACTCCAAGTGAAGAGGTAACGATTACAAACAATGGAGGTTCAACCTCTTATACGTTTGTTGAAAATGGAAGCTTTACCTTCGAATTTGTGGATAAGGCAGGGAATGTTGGCTCGGTCGATGCGACCGTAACAAATATTGATAAAGTTGCGCCAACCGCAACTATTGCTTATAGCAAAGTAGATCCAACAAACCAGGATGTAGTGGCAACAATCACTCCGAGTGAAGAGGTAACGATTACAAACAATGGAGGCTCAACCTCTTATACGTTTGTTGAAAATGGAAGCTTTACCTTTGAATTTGTGGATAAGGCAGGGAATGTTGGCTCGGTCGATGCGACCGTAACAAATATTGATAAAGTTGCGCCAACCGCAACTATTGCTTATAGCAAAGTAGATCCAACAAACAAGGATGTAGTGGCATCACTTACTCCGAGTGAAGAGGTAACGATTACAAACAATGGAGGCTCAACCTCTTATACGTTTGTTGAAAATGGCAACTTTACCTTTGAATTTGTGGATAAGGCAGGAAATATTGGCTCAGTCGAGGCGACAGTATCAAATATTGATAAAGTGGCACCAACCGCAACTATTGCTTATAGCAAAGTAGATCCAACAAACAAGGATGTAGTGGCATCACTTACTCCGAGTGAAGAGGTAACGATTACAAACAATGGAGGCTCAACCTCTTATACGTTTGTTGAAAATGGAAGCTTTACCTTCGAATTTGTGGATAAGGCAGGGAATGTTGGCTCGGTCGAGGCGACAGTAACGAATATTGATAAAGTAGTACCAACCTCAACCGTAGTTTACAGCAATGTCAATCCAACAAACCAAGATGTAGTGGCAACAATCACTCCGAGTGAAGAGGTAACGATTACAAACAATGATGGTTCAACCTCTTATACGTTTGTTGAAAATGGCAACTTTACCTTTGAATTTGTGGATAAGGCAGGAAATATTGGCTCAGTCGAGGCGACAGTATCAAATATTGATAAAGTGGCACCAACCGCAACTATTGCTTATAGCAAAGTCAATCCAACAAACCAAAATGTAGTGGCAACAATCACTCCAAGTGAAGAGGTAACGATTACAAACAATGATGGTTCAACCTCTTATACGTTTGTTGAAAATGGCAACTTTACCTTTGAATTTGTGGATAAGGCAGGAAATATTGGCTCAGTCGAGGCGACAGTATCAAATATTGATAAAGTGGCACCAACCGCAACTATTGCTTATAGCAAAGTAGATCCAACAAACAAGGATGTAGTGGCATCACTTACTCCGAGTGAAGAGGTAACGATTACAAACAATGGAGGCTCAACCTCTTATACGTTTGTTGAAAATGGAAGCTTTACCTTTGAATTTGTGGATAAGGCAGGGAATGTTGGCTCGGTCGATGCGACCGTAACAAATATTGATAAAGTTGCGCCAACCGCAACTATTGCTTATAGCAAAGTAGATCCAACAAACCAGGATGTAGTGGCAACAATCACTCCGAGTGAAGAAGTAACGATTACAAACAATGATGGTTCAACCTCTTATACGTTTGTTGAAAATGGCAACTTTACCTTTGAATTTGTGGATAAGGCAGGAAATATTGGCTCAGTCGAGGCGACCGTAACGAATATTGATAAAGTTGCGCCAACCGCAACTATTGCTTATAGCAAAGTAGATCCAACAAACCAGGATGTAGTGGCAACAATCACTCCGAGTGAAGAGGTAACGATTACAAACAATGGAGGCTCAACCTCTTATACGTTTGTTGAAAATGGAAGCTTTACCTTTGAATTTGTGGATAAGGCAGGGAATAGAGGAACAGCTGTTGCAGGTGTATCAAATATTGATAAAATAGTACCAGTTACAAAAGATAATGCGCCTCAGGGATGGGTGAATTCAGAGGTTACCTTCACTTTGACAGCATCAGACAATCAATCGGGCATAGATAAAACGTATTATATCATTGATGGTGAAGATCAAAGAGAAGGAGACACTGTATCGATTGGGACTGAAGGAAAACATACGGTGACATATTGGAGTGTAGACAAGGCAGGAAATGTTGAGGAGCGCCAAACTACAACCATTCGTATTGATAAATCATCACCAATTCTTAATGTCGTCTTAGATACGCCTGTACTATGGTCCCCTAATCATAAGCTTGTAACAATAAAAGCAACGGTTACTGTAAATGACAGCATGTCAGGTGTAGATTCCATAGTCTTAACTTCTATTACGAGTAATGAAGCAGACTCAGGTTTAGACAAAGATGATCTGCCAAATGATATCCAGGATGCAGATTATGGAACATTTGACACTGTCTTTATGCTTCGTTCTGAGAGAGCGGGTAAAGGAACGGGGCGTATCTATACAGTAACATATACGGCTACTGATAAGGCAGGGAACCAAACAACAGTATCAGTAACCGTCGAAGTTCCACACGATAAAGGTAAGAAGTAGATATATTCTCGGTTCCTGCCACCGTATTTTGTAGAATAAGGGATTCAATACGGGGAAATTGACAAATTTTAAGGAAATTTTTAACCTGTGTAGAATATTTTCTATACAGGTTTTTGAGTTTTTTGTGTCTGTCACTCCCCGATTTGCACGGGGGTACCTGACACCCTATCTGTGGGAGAAATAACATGTTCTTTTGTGGTTGTTTGACCTAGAGATCAAGCCGTATGAAGCATGGGGACGGGACTGCTCTGCTTCTTCAGCGCTGGACCAAAGCATATGAATTTTGTAGGCATGAGTTTGAGGAAAATTAGACATATGCTGGATTCGTTTTGTAGAAGAAATATCTTTCGCGGAGAATTTGATGCAAAAAACGGCAAATGCCGCGACAAAAAGAAGGTAATTTGTTGTTTTTGGTTTGATTTTGCTCAGAAAGTAGCTAGTTTTAGAGATTTTTTTGTAGATTGATAAGTTTAGGAATGGTTTTATGCCCAAGTTTGGTCACTTATGACCAACTTTTAGGGTTTATGCCCAACCTAGAAAATTTATGCCCAACTTTCGGGCACTTATTTCCAACTTTTCAGATTTATGCCCAACTTTTGAATACTTATTTCCAACTTTTTAGATATATGCCCAACTTTTCAAGCTTATGCCCATGTTCCCCGTCTTATGCCCAACTTTCCCCGCTTATGACTAACTTTTTCCCATATGCCCAACTTCCCCGCTTATGCCCAGTTCCCCACCTTATACCCAACCTTTCTAGTAATGACAAGGAACCTGCACTTTTTTTCCTGTAAACATTATTTCGCTATACAATGCGAAAAAAGGAGAATTTTGCGTGTATGCAATATAATCTTTAAAATGGTCTACTAATAATGAATTAAATCAAACGTTTGATTGAAAATGACTATTTTAATATTAAAAGTGAAGCATGAGATCAGCCCCCATGCTTCACATAGATATCAAAGTCCCATTTGTAAAGTACAGATATTTATTACCATAATAGACCCACTGTTCACGAGTTATATTGCTAGTAACCGTTGTATTGACCAAGTTGTTAATAATACTTGGGCTTTTGTCATTCCAATTTTTACTTTATCGCCAAAATAGATTTTTTCTTTAGAAGAACCGAGTAAGTTATTGATACTATCGTAATTTCTTACGACAATGGATGCCAAGCTTTTTGTTTTGGAATTTTAACAGAAAATGTCTCGTTTTTGTTCACTTGAGCGGTATACTTTTTCATGGAAGGTACCTGATACCTGGGTTTGTTTTAGCCCCCGCTCCAAAACAAAATATCTAGTTTTTGTTAATTACTTTACATTATCTTTCTGAATATTTGAATTATAATTCAATTAGGGATAAAACATTTTGTCATTTGCAAGTTCGGCTAGTTCGTCGAGGTTGTGGATGATAAAGTACTTTCCACTTTTCTCAATATATTTTTCATCTTCAAGCCATTTTATATTTTTGGCAATGGTCACTCTTGTTGTTCCTAATAAATTGGCCATTTCTTGGTGGGTAAAGCTAATGGTTAACTTAACACTCTTATTTCCAATACTTTCACCATACTGAATCGATAGTTGAATAAAGGCTGCACAAACTCTGGGAAGTGATTTCATATAGCTTAACTGTAGTGATTGTGTACAAAGGAGTCGATACTTTTTAGTAATAAGATCAATGATTTGATGGATATATTGGGGCTTGTCTGAGATGAAATCGAAAAACTGCTTTTTGGAGACTTTCCGCAAGACCACTTCTGAGGCTGTAATCGCATTAGTAGAATAACGTGAATCCGTGTTAAGAGCGCATTCTCCTAAAATACCGTTCTTTCCAATAATGGATAATGCCTTTTCTTCTCCATTAGGTGAGATTAGATATAAGCGAACTCGCCCTAATTCAATGATATAAATGTAATTCCCATATTCATTTTGTCTAAAGATTGTCTCATGTTTTTTGAAAACAACCTTTTCTGATTGCTGGAACAATTGCTTCCAATCATATGGAAGATTATCGAACCAGGGATTTAATAGGTTGAATTCTTGTACTAATTCGTTGTTCATTTTAATCACCTCAAAGGAAGGAAGATAATAGTTGAATACCATACTAACCCAAAATGAAATCTACTCTATTTTCCCTAAACAAGGTAATAAAGTGATTTTATCCAGTTGTTCACAGAGTGCCATGTCCACGGTCGTTTTAAATGCCATCGATGAGTATAAAGAGAGCTTACTAGAATACGGAATGGCCTGGGATTTATGGATGAATAAAGTAGAATCAGCAAAACGGAATTTTGCTAGACTCATCCATTGTGATCCCGAGGAAGTAGCCATCTTATCCTCTGTTTCGGATTGTGTTTCATCGATACTTCATTCGTTAAAGCTCTCTGGTAAGGAAATATGCTTAACCGATCTAGACTTTCCATGTGTTGGTCATGCAGTTTTGGCTCAGAGAAACCAACAAGATTTCTCCATAAAATATATCCCTCATCATCAATATACGATTCCAATTGAGAGATATGACGAATTCGTCAATACCAAAACCGTTTTAACCTGTATTCCACATATTTCGTACTATAATGGTTTTAAACAAGATATTAAGAATATCGCTAAAATATGTCATGATAAAGGTTCACTTCTATTAGTAGATGCCTATCAATCTGCCGGAAGTATGAATATTAATGTGAGAGACATGGACATTGATATATTAGTTACGGGTATGCAGAAGTATCTTCTCGGGATACCTGGAATTTCATTTTTATATGTAAAAAAAGAATTGGCCACTCAACTTCAACCTTCTACCATTGGCTGGTTCGGTCAAGAAAAACCGTTTGATTTTAATCTAAAAGAACTACAGTATGCTCATGCCACACAACGCTTTAATACCGGCACACCTCCGGTCATCAATGCTTATGCAGCAGATGCCGCTCTTTCTCTAATCAATCAAATAGGAATGACTAGGATTGAAGAATATGTAAACCAATTATCTTCCTATACGGTAAAAAGAGCCCTAGAGTTGGAAATGGAACTAATTAGTCCAAAAACAGTAGATCTCAAAGGCCCAACAACAGCCATCTATGTAGGAGATGCACATAAGGTAGAGCAGGAATTGAGAGAAATAGGATTTATCGTCTCTGCTAGAAAAGATGTTATTCGAATTGCACCGCATATTTATAATAAAGAGGAAGAAATAGAGAACGCCCTTCAAGCTTTATTAAAATTAACCTCCTGAAACTCATGAAGCTGACTAATCACAGTCAGCTTTTTTTATTTCATAGCCGACTCAAAATAAAAAAGTACTGCCCATAGAGGCAGCACTATCTATATTTTAATTAAGATATTTTGTTGCCCCTTTAAGTGTATCACCTTCCCTATTTCCTCTAATTCTTCTAGATCGCTAGCAACAATCCGCGCAAATAAGTTACCGGGAATCCAACCTGCTGGAAAAAAGGTTCGGGCTTCCTTTCCATAAAATAACCCAAAATCATAAATGGGGTATGGTATTCCTCCCCAGGCGTAGGCAGGCATAAAGGTAAACAAGATATCTCCAGGCTGTGGGAAGCAAGTGAGATTCTCCTTAGCCGGTTCATGTAAAGGTGTATGTTCACAACGACTGATTGGGAGCTGAATCGACACTTCCCTTCCTGTGTACATGGCATGTTTTCCTGTTGTATGAACCGGCTCCCTTAACAAATCTAAGAAAGCCCGACAAGTCTCAGGAGCTTTATCAGATAATAATTCAGCCGTTAAGGTAACATCGGAATCTAAAAAAGTAATCGAAAATGTATTCAATCCAAAGACCTCCTAAACAACACTAGGTTCATATACTAGCTGATTGCTAGCAAATCGTCGAAAATGCAGACTGGAAATATCAATAGCTGGTGTTTGCCCTAAAATAAGCGATGCCATCGTATCACCAATGGCCGGGGACATCATAAATCCATGCCCACTCATCCCTACTGCTTGATAATAGCCGGGAAGGCCATCTACATCTCCCAAAATGGCTTGATGGTCAGGAGTGCTATCATATTTTCCATCTAAATGCGTTTTAAAAACGACTTCCTCTAATGGAGGGAAAATTTCCATTCCGACCTCCGCAGCACGCAATTGAAAATCAAATGAGTCATATGGTGGCTTAAAATCCTTACCCAAATAACTTAAATAGATGATACCGTCCGTTAATTGTTTGGCAGCAAACCCTTTTTCAAAGGATACTAATAATGGTTCAAGAACCCTTTTTTCAACACGGTTGGTGTACAAAATGCGTCTAACTTCAAACTCAATCGGTAAATCGACATCAGCCGTTAAGGCCAAACTTTTCGACCCTAGACCGGCAGCATTAACTACCTTATCTGAGGTTATCAACCCACGTTCCTTACATAATACTCCCTTTACTTCTCCCTGCTCTACGACAAGCTTTTCTACTGAATCAACCATAAAGGTAACACCTTTCCTCTTAGCAGAGAGGGCAAAGCTTTGAGTAACGTGATAAGCGTCATCAGCAAAACCGTCCGTCTCACAAAAAGACGCCGCTAAAAAACTATTCTCGTTAATACCTGGTACAATTTCTTTTGCTTCTTGTGGCGATAATAGCTTTGTAGGAATACCCAGACGATTTTGCAGTTTAATATTTTCTTGATAATGGTCAATCGCTGCTTGAGAGTGGAACGTATAGAGATAGCCAACATTCCGAAACTTAATTTCATACTCTGGCTCTAGGTGTTGATTAATTTTACTAAAAAATTCAGTAGAAAATTTAGCCATTCTACAATTAATTTCAGTTCCCCACTGTTGTCTAACCCCACCAGGACAAATCCCTGTAACGTCAGAAGCGATCCCCGTTTTATCGATGACTAACACATTGGTACATCCCTTTTGAGCTAAGAAATGAGCGATGGAGCACCCAATGACTCCCGCCCCTACGATAATAACCTCATAATGATTCATATGGTTCTTCCTTTCTTAACTTGAATGTAGATGACAAGAGACATAATGACCTTTACCTAAATCAACTAATTCTGGTGAATCGATTTTACATCTATCCATCACAAACGGACATCTTGTATGGAAATGGCAGCCAGAAGGCGGATCAACCGGGCTAGGGATATCACCTTTTAAAATAATACGTTCTCGTTTTAATTTCGGGTTTGGTTCGGGTATGGCAGAAATGAGCGCCTTCGAATAAGGATGCTTCGTATTCTCAAAAAATTCATCTCGATTGGCAATCTCGACGATTCTTCCCAGATACATAACGGCAATGCGATTGGAAATATGCTTTACCACACTTAAATTATGAGTGATAAATAAGTAGGTGAGATTATACTTTTCCTGCAAATCTTGTATGAGGTTTAGCACCTGTGCTTGTACGGATACATCAAGGGCCGAAACAGGTTCGTCCATGATAATGAGCTTCGGTTGAACAGCCAACGCCCGTGCGATGCCAATTCGTTGTCGTTGTCCCCCGGAGAACTCGTGTGGATATCGATTCAAATATTCTCCATCTAAGCCGACATCGTTTAAGATTTGCTTAACCTTTTCGAGCCTCTCCGATTTCGTGAGATTCGTATGAATCGTCAGTGGCTCTTCTAAGATTTGTCTTATTTTCAAGCGAGGATTGAGGGATGCATACGGGTCCTGAAAAACAATTTGCATATCTCTTCTTTTATTCTTTAATTCTCTTGCTGAAAGGTCACGGAGATTCTTATTTTCAAGAACAACCTTACCATCCGTTGCTTCAATCAGGCGAAGGATGACTCGGCCAGCCGTTGACTTGCCACATCCTGATTCACCGACAAGACCTAAGGTTTCCCCTTTATTAATGTGAAAATTAATCCCGTCAACCGCCTTGACTACATTTTGCTCTCGTGAAAAGATCTGATTACCTTCTACGGGGAACCACTTTTTAAGATTCTCGACCTGCAGCAACTTCTCTCCCATGGTCACCTTGCTCCTTTTTCAAGTTTTCTTGCCATAACTCTGAATACATCCAACATCTCGTTCGATGGTTAGACAAATCGATTAAAGGTGGTTCTTCTTTAAAGCAAAGCTCACGGGCATGATCACATCGATCGATAAATCGGCACCCTTGCTTAATCGCTGCAGGATGAGGTACCTGACCTTGGATAGGGGTTAAACGTTCAACACGATTTGTTAAACTCGGGATCGATTTTAACAAGCCTTGTGAATATGGATGTAATGGATTTTCAAAGAATGTACCAACATCAGCATATTCGACGATTCTTCCTAAATACATAACCACAACCTTATCAGCCACCTCAGCGACCACTCCTAAATCATGAGTAATTAAGAGAATAGCTGTATTAAATTGCTTCTTAAGGTTATTCATGAGTTCTAAAATTTGCGCTTGCGTTGTGACATCTAGGGCGGTAGTTGGTTCATCGGCAATCAATAAATCCGGATTGCAGGCAAGTGCCATTGCAATCATAACCCTTTGCCGCATCCCTCCGGATAGCTGGTGAGGGTATTGCTGAAATCTCTTTTGCGGAGAAGGAATTCCTACTAACTCCAAAAGCTCGATAACCTTTTCCTTTGCTTCTCTTGGTTTGACCCCATGATGAAGCGTGATAACCTCCATAATTTGATTTCCAATTGTAAATACCGGGTTTAAGGAAGTCATTGGCTCTTGAAAAATCATCGAAATATTTTTGCCGCGAATTTTTCTAATCTCCTTATCATTTAAAGAAAGTAAATTTTTCCCTTTAAAAATAATTTCCCCATCGATTATTTTTCCATTTGATTTGGGGATGAGCTGAAGCAAGGATAGCGAGGTAACACTTTTTCCACTCCCAGACTCTCCAACAATTCCAAGTGTTTCACCTTTACCTAATTCAAAGGACACACCGTCCACTGCGGGGGTTACCTCTCCTTCGTTATAGAAATAGGTTTTTAGATTTTTCACCTCTAATAATTTTTCCAATCCTAACCCCCCTTAGTCTTTAGTTCAATTGAACATGTCGGTTCGTCTTTGTTAATACCTCACATCCATCCTCCGTTACTAGAACAATATCTTCAATCCTAACGCCAACGGAATCAGGAATATACAATCCTGGCTCAATCGTAAAAACCATCCCCGGTTCTAAAATCTCTTGGCCATCCAAAACAATTCTAGGATTCTCATGAATTTGCAGCCCGACACCATGACCTAAACCTCTTAAGCTATATTTCTCTAATCCAGCCTGTTCAAAAATATCCCTTGCAACCCGATCCAATTCATGAGCTGATATCCCCGGCTTGACGGCTTCAATTGATTTTTCGAGAGCCGTTAATACTAAATCGTAAATCTTCATATATTCTCGATCAGGTGTTCCAATGATGATCGTTCTGGTCATATCCGACATATAACCTTGATATTTGGCACCAAAATCAATTAATAAAAAATGATCGCGTTTCACCTGATTGTCAGTAGGTACGGCATGCGGAAGTGCCGCTCGTTTATCTGCAGCCACAATGGTCCCAAAAGCTGGCCCCTCATGACCGTATTTACCCATTAAATATTCTAATTCTACTAAAACCTCCTTCTCAGTCATGCCGGGTTTTATGAGTGGTAATAAATCGGCGAAGGCAGAATCAGAAAGCTCTATCGACCTCTTGATACTTTCAATTTCCTCTTGATCCTTTACGCTTCTCATTAGTAAAAGTTCATTCAATAAGGGAACCCAGTTGGACTCTGGAAACATCCCCGTGAATTGGTTAAACAAGGCCACACTTAAGTGATTCGCTTCAAAACCAATCCTCTCCAAATCGTACTTACTAAATTCCTCACGGATGGTCCGAAAAGGATCTATCCCGTGCACAATAATTCCATAATCCTTCGCTTGTTCTGCTGCCTGTTGGGTGTATCTCTGGTCAGTGATTAAAAGGAGCGAATCATGAGTAACCAATAAATAGCCATTGCTTCCAGTAAATCCTGAAAAATACCTTCGATTTTCGTAGCTATGAATAAGAACAGCAGATAAGTTTTTTTCCTTCATTAATAGTCGTAGCTTACTCACTCTTTTCAACATGTGAATGACACTCCACTTCCTTCAAAAGTAAGGAGATAAAAAAACGAAAAGGTTTTTTTATCTCCTAAACGATTATTCTTTTACGCCCCAATCCTTTGAGTTAAAGGAAATACCTCTAAAATCCGGCTCAAAACCAGTCACTCGTTTATTTACGACAAGTGGAGAATTTTGCTCATAAAGTGGGATCCAGATTTCATCCTCTGCGAGTTTTTTACCGACTTCCCAAATGAGTTGCTGACGTTTCTCAAAGTCGATTTCTTTTGTTTGCTTTTCTAATAGATCATCCACACTTGGGTCAGAATAACCGACAAAGTTATAACCGTTTGGAGGCATATAGCTGCTACCAAAGTAACTTCTATATTCATCTGGATCTGCCTCAACTCCGAATCCTAAGATATAAGCATCATAGTCGTCTTTGGTGACCTCTCTTTGTTTTCCATCGGCTGTTTTCGGTAATAGTTTCGTCACTAGAGTAGGAAAGTCTAATGAGCGTAGTTCCACTTTTACGCCGACCTTCTCCCACATTTGCTTTAATAAGACGGCTGACTTCTCTCTTTCCTTTGTACCTGTTGGCACTTCCATCATAAAGCTAAGCTCCTTGCCACCCTTTTCGTAGAAGCCTTTTTTATTTTTTGTATATCCAGCCTCTTCCAACAGAGCATCAGCTTTAGATGTATCAAAATCATAGATTGGTAGGTCAGGATTGTGCGACCAGTGCTTGGACGGGAACACATCTTCCGCTACATTACCGTATTCACCAATAATCGATTTCACAATCGACTCCTTATCAATGGCATGCGCTAATGCTTGGCGTACCTTTTTATCTTTAAAATGATCATTGCGTGCATTAAATCCTACATAATAAACACTTAATTGATTTTGCGTGACAAGATTAACATAGTCTAAAGATTGCACCGATGCTGTATCAGCAATTGGCACTGGGGCAATATCAATATCTTTACTCATAACAGACGCAAGCATCGTGTTCGCATCCCCAAATCGCACAAACACTTTATCTAGCTTCGGAGTTCCATTAAAGTATTCCTTATTGGCTTCAAGCTCAATATATTGACCTGATTCCCATTTCACAAATTTAAATGGACCTGTACCAATTGGTGCACGATTAGACTCATGTTTTGCCCATTCACCAGGCTTTGTATCCTTTAAAATATGCTCAGGTAGAACCCCAATAAATAACCCTGATAAAAATGGAGCAAACGGACCCTTCGTTGTAAATTTAACCGTATGATCATCAACCACTTCAATTCCTGAAACACTGTCAGCCTTCCCAGCTTTATACTCTTCTACCCCAACCACAGGCTCAACTCTCCAATACGCACCTGCATCATAGGTTGCGTCTGCTAGTGACGTAAACGTAAACGCTACATCCTTAGCCGTAAATGGCTGGCCATCATGCCACTTCACGCCTTGTTTCAGATGGAAGGTATAAGTTTTACCATCCTCCGAGACTTCCCAATTCTCCGCAAGGCTTCCTACCATTTTCAATTCTTTGTCAGGAATGACAAGGGAATCAAATACCATATGGGTCACATTTGTATCAGAGGTCGTTGCCCATATCACTGGATTTAAGTTTCCAGGTTCACTATTATAAGCAAACGTTAAAGTGCCTCCCTCTTTGACAACTTCTTCATTAGGTTGTTCTTGATTATTTTCATTAGGGTCGTTTGCTTTGGGTGAATTAGATGAGTTTGACGGCTTATTGGAAGTACATCCAACTAGTAATGCTAAAATGAAGATAATTAAAAAAGGTATTTTCAACTTTCTCATTTCATGATCCCCCTATTAGTTAATTTTTAACCTTTGGATCTAATGCGTCTCTTAATCCATCTCCGACAAAATTAATGCTTAATATTGTAAATAAAATCGCCAATCCTGCAGGAGCCCATACCCATGGTTTAAATTGGAGCACCATGATGGAGGTGGCTTCATTTAACATATTTCCCCAGCTTGGAACAGGCTGCTGAACTCCAACTCCTAAGAAGCTTAACGAGGATTCTGTTAAAATCGCTTCAGCTGTTTGAAGCGTTGCCTGTACAACGATTGGAGCAATGATATTCGGGAGAATATGTCTAAATATAATAATAAAATTTTTCTGCCCCAACGCTTTGGCGGCCTCAATATATTCCATTTCTCTTATCTTTAAGACCTCACCCCTTACCAACCTTGTCATCGTAGTCCAACTGACTAAACCAATAATAATCATGACATTAAAGAGACTTGGTTTTAAAATGGTCGCGACTGTTATGGCTAGGAACAACACCGGAAAACAAATGACAATATCGGTGATCCGCATAATCAGAGTATCGACCCATTTCCCGTAATAACCGGCAATCACACCAAGAAGAACCCCTGTTGCCGTCGAAATCATAACGGCGACAAACGCCACACCTAATGAAACCCTGCCACCGTAAATAATTCGACTCAACATGTCCCTTCCTAAACTGTCCGTGCCAAGTAAATGCTCTGAAGAAGGAGGAGCAAGAACATCGTAAACTCCTAACTCATTTTCATTTGAAATGTACGGATCATAGGGTGCAAGGAGAGGGGCTATCGTAGCCATGATCAATAAAATCAGTAAGATAACAGCCCCAAACACAGCCAATTTATTTTTTTTAAATCTTTTCCAGCCTGCATGGTCCCGCCATCTAGACTTTTCAATATTCGAAACCTTTGCTACTTGCTGAGGAACTTCTACACTACTATTCAATGAAACCTCCCCTTACTGTAAAATCTCTCCTTAGTAACGGATTCTAGGATCTGTCCAAGCATACATGACATCCGCTAGTAAATTTCCAAACATCACTAGGATGGATGTAAATAAATTTAATGCCATGATGACGGGATATTCCCTTGCTACAATCGACTGAATTCCCAAGCTTCCCATTCCCGGCCAGTTAAAAATATGTTCCGTAATATAAGCGCCACCAAACAGGAAGGGAATAGATAAGCCAAAGATCGTAATGACAGGAATGAGTGCATTTCTTAAAGCATGTTTTAAATAGACGATTCGCATGCTTAGCCCCTTCGCATCAGCCGTTCGGATAAAATCTTGGTTTAATACTTCAAGAAGACTGGAGCGGGTAAATCTCATGACGACTGCTATAGTTGGTAAAGCTAGAACAACCGCTGGCATCATGACATGGCTCAGATAATCCATGAATAAAGCAAAACCAGTTAAATCGGCACCAATCGTAATCATCCCAGAAGTCGGCAGCCAGCCTAGCCTTAGGGCAAAAATAAAAATCATTCCTAAACCGAAAAAGAAAGAAGGGATGGAGATGCCAATAAACGAAAACACCGTCAATATATAATCGGGGAGTTTATACCGGTGGGTCGCTGAATAGACGCCCAACGGTACCCCAATGGCAAAAGCTAGAAAGAAGGCGGATCCTGTTAAGAGCAAGGTAGCAGGTAATCTATCTAGAATTAACTGACCCACTGGTTGACCCGTTTTTACGGTATAGCCAAGATTACCTTGGACAATTTCCTTCAACCACGTAAAATACTGGATATATAAAGGTTCATTCATTCCTAAATTCTCTTGAGCCCTTGCCATTTCTTCCGCAGAAATTTTGGGATTGATCATCGTCTGCATCGGATTGCCTGGAGCAAGCTGCATGATGGAAAAGGTCATAATCGTGATCCCAATTAAAATCGGTATAGCTTGTAACAGTCGCTTGAAAATATACCTTTTCAACTGTTAAACACCTACACTCTCATTGGAGATGACAATGAGCTCATCTTGACGAGTAGTTAAGTATTGAATCCCATCCGATGTCACCACCACATTTTCCTCTACGATGAAATGAATCCCGCCTTCCAAAAATAAGGTTGGTTCAATCGTAAAGACCATCCCCTCTTCAATCGTTTGATAAGGGGCATCACCATAGCGTTTCCATCTTGGACCAAGTAGAGCTCCACCATCATGGACCTCTTTACCAATTTGATGACCGGTTGCATGGGTGATTTCAGGATATCCTTGTGAAACGTAATAGTCCCTTGCTGCTTGATCAACCTCATATCCTTTTGCACCTGGCTTTATCATAGCGGCAGCTCTGGAGATTCCCTCATGTACGAGATTGAAAGCCTTTTGAATCGATTCAGGGACCTGATTCTCCCCTGGTTTAGGAAAATAGACCGTTCTAGCTATATCTGAAACATAGCCATCCACCTCTACACTAAAATCCATAATCACCAATTCACCGGGCTGAATGACGGCGTCTCCAGGTGATCGATGAGCAATATTTTCTTTCATCACAATTGGCATTGATAGGGAACGATTGACGCCATTTACGACGCCTCTCTTTTCCATTTCGGTTACAAAGAGACTACCAACGTCCTTTTCTGTCATTCCCGTTTTTAATTGTTTAAAAATAGCCTGATAGATTTCTAGCGTAACATCGACTGCCTTTTGAATTTTGGCAATCTCCGTTTTCGATTTAATCGCTCTTAGCTTAGATAAGAATGGTTGAGAACTAACATAGTTTCCGTTAAAAACACCTGCAAGAGTTTTAACTAACCACCGATACCTACCGGCCGTTAACCCATCAGCCAAATGCTCCTCTATGGACATATTTAAGGCAATCGTTTTCGGTGCTAAATCTCGTATGACCTTTTGAAGATTGTCTGCCAAACTAGTGGTATGTTTATAAACCTCATCAAATAATTGGGACTCCTCTATATCCTGGGCATCAATACTACTGCACAGAGCTAATTTTTTTCCCTCTTTCGTAATGAGAAAGACGCCAGGTCCAACCGTGCCCACACCTGTTATTAATGGAATACAGGGATCGCTTCCCTCAGAGGTATAAATAAGCCAAAGATCAATCTGTCGTTCTCGAAGGTAATCAACCGCTTGCGCTAATTTTTCCTTTTGGACTTGATACATCTCATCCACCTCCATATTGAATACAATAATCCTGTACAACTCTTTCCATTAATTGAACCCCAAAGAGAAAGGAATCAATCTCTAGACACTCATCCTTGTGATGAACTCTCGTTAATACTTCACTAAAAAGAGTCAACACCGGTGAAAGACCATAGATTTCTGGCGATAACTGACTAATAAATCGTCCATCCGTTTTTCCTAAAGCAGTAAAAGGAACCCATTTCCCTGTAAACCCCAGCTCCAATGCCCTATGTTGGAACAGTTGAATAATCGGGGATTGATACGAACTTTCATACCCTTTTTGATAGAGCAATAGCTCATAGGTAACATCGAACCCATCCAGAATGGCATCCAGCATTTTTAGGAGCTGATCTTCTGTTTGGTGTGGAGACGTTCGGATTTCAACCTGTGCTTCAGCTCGATAAGGGATTACATTTAATGAGCCACCAACTTCTATGTTTTCAATCACTACACTTGGGGATTTCATATACTCAAATAGCTTTAATGCGAGATTCCTCTGGTCTTCCTTATTGGCAAATTTCTCTTGTAAGATGTTCTCACTATAAATGTTAAAAACCTCATACGGATCCGAAGGAAACTTCCACTCTAGTAATTTTTCAAGTGCAAGTGACAAATTAACGATTGCTTGTCTGTCAGGGGGACTTCCTGCATGACCACCTGTTCCATCAGCCTTTAGCAATAGTTTGGCGGTCCCTTTTTCCCCCGAGGCGTATAGCATGTATGGCTGATCAGAGCCTTGAAGAACAAAACCGCCTCCTTCACTAAGGACCGTAGCCTGTCGGAAAAGTTCAGGATACTTTCCTGCGATAAACTCCATGCCTTCCACACTGCCATTTTCCTCATCAGCCGTTGTGATAAAATAAACCGTTCGATTCAGGCCTTTTTTATTTTTATAAAGCTTGAGAAAAGCTAGTAAATGCATGACCGTCAACTGCTTCGTATCCAAAGTACCTCTGCCCCAAATTTTTCGATCCTGAATCACACCTGAGAAAGGTGGATGAGTCCACTCCTCCCCATTCGCAGAAACAACATCTACATGCGATAACAGCACTAGAGGTTTTTCGATTGAAATTTCGGTTTCTAGTTTCGCAACTAGGTTTGCCCTTCCATTGGGGCTATAGATAATCTCAGAATGAATTCCTTCATTCTGTAAAATTTCTTGCAAAAAGATAACGGCTTTCTCTTCTGTCCCTAACTGATTGGTGGTATCAATCTGGATAAGCTTTTGAAACAAATCGATAGGTTGATATATTTCATCCATAGCGTTCACCTAATAGGTTGGAATCAACACAAGCTCTGTTTGTCTTCGACTTAGTATTTTAGGACCGTTAGTTGTGACTAAGACATTTTCTTCCACTAGAATACAAGGCAACCCATCATCTTGAATGACAGTAGGTTCAATCGCATAGATTTCATTTACTTGAATCGTTCCCTCGACTTCAGGCCTTGGCGGAACACGCTTTGGACCTAGTATGGTACCGCCATCATGAGTGGCTCTTCCAATTTGATGACCAACAGAATGCCTAATGGTTGGATATCCCGCTTCTTCAATAACTGTTCGTCCGACTAAATCCACCTCAAACCCTTTCTTTCCCTGTTCGAGTGACTGAATACTTTCGGTAATGGCCTGAATCGCAGTATCAAATGCCTTTTGAACATCCTCTGGTGCCTGGTCCTCCCCTGGCTTTAGAACATAACAGGTTCGCGCAATATCAGAGCAATAGTTTTGATATTTTAAGCTAAAGTCAATGATGATAATGTCTCCAGGCTGTGTTTGGTGAGTACCCGGTTTTCGATGGGCTAATCCGTTTCGAACGGTACACACAAGTGGAGGGTCATAAGGGTTCCCGTGGCCATTCGTTACCCCTCTTTTTCGCATCTCTGCAACAAATAATTCACCTATCTCGATTTCTGTCATCCCGCAAACCACTTGATCAAAGACTTCATCGTAAATATCATTTGTGATTTCAATCGCTCTTTGTATGCAGTCAATCTCTGACTCTGTTTTAATACTTCTTAGTTTCTTTAAAATCGGCTCACTTGACACCTCAAGGGTCGAGAGTCTTTCTTTTCCAATCGTTTCTTCAAGCCATAAATATAATCCCTGGGTTAAGCCATCACATAAGTGATCACTCTCGGAAATGTTTAAAGCTAATTTAGTAGGGTTCAGCTCATTAAAAACCTGAAGAAATGTTTCCTCCATACTAGCCTCATAATGGATAACTTCAGGAAATAAACCTAAAGATTGATAGTTTCCTTTATCACTTAAAGAAGAAATCACAATATGTTTCCCATTACTTTTAATAAAAATCGCTGCTTGATGAACCGATCTTGCCCCTACAAGTAATGGAAGAGACGGATCTGAACCTTCTCGGGTTAAGATTAGCCAAGTATCCATTTCATGTTCCTTTAAATACATGACGGCCTGCGCGAGCTTTTCTGCAGTCATTGGACTGGTGCTAGTAAAACTCATAGTGATTACTCCTTTCCATTGTCGTAATGATTTCAACCATATTTTGAATGCCAAATAATAAGGAATGGATGGGAATCCTCTCGTTTATTCCATGAACCATCTTAATCACCTTGTCGAATGTCAAATCTGGGAGTACAGGACAATATCCATATACTTGCGACTGATAGTGCTTTAAATGTCGGGAGTCACTTCCTCCAATGGATAAAAAGGGAACCACTTGGGCATTTGGAATGTCTTTCTGCAATACCTTCTCAAAAAGGGAAAGGTCATCTCGCCTTACCTCTATTTCATACCCTTGGGAGAATTCCAAAATTTCATATTGGACCTGCAAGTCTCCCAATATCGTGTGTAGGTATTCTTTTAAAGTGGTTTCCGTAACAGAAGGCAGCGTTCGACAATCTATATACATTTCAGAAGAACCTTGTAAAGAAGGATGTTTTCTACCACCCTCCCATTTTGTAATGGAAAAGGTTGTTTTGGACATTGCTTGGAAGAGAGGTCGTAGTTGAGTAGGAATGCTAGCAAAGAAGCTTTCTCTTGTTGTCTGATGAAAGGGAATTCTAAGGTCATTTGCAATGGTTTGAAATAGAATTTGTGTAATAGGAGGAATTACTTCGTCTAATGGAATGGAATGAATTCGATTAATAGCTTCGGTGATGATTTTTATCGCACTATTGTTTGGTAGATACGGATTATCCTGCTTTTGCTGGGAGCTAGCTATTTTGATAATCGCCCTCCCTTTTTGCCCCATTTCACAAAGGTAGTAAAAACGATCCTTTATATGTAATGGGAAACCACCACCTTCATTAAAAACTGTACTACCTTTAAAAATGGAACCATGCTGATCTAGGAATGGCAACAACCCATATTGACTCCCGTTCTCTTCATCAGAGGTCGCGATCATTACCACATCATTTTTTAGTGGAAGGCCATATTCTTTTATTAAAATTAAGACGATTAAATGAGTGATCGTTAGCTGTTTGGTATCAATCGTTCCCCTACCCCATATCTCTCCATTAAGAATTTGGCCGGAAAAGGGTGGAACCTCCCAATCCTTATCTAGCGCTGGAACGACATCTACATGGGAAAGTAGAATCAGAGGTTGATGAAACTCCTCCTTGATAGAAATCATAATATTTCCACGGTTTACAGCTGTTTCTTGAATGGATGTCACTAGCCCATGTTGCTTAGCCTTTGTCTCTAACCACCTTATGGCTTCCAGCTCATTTCCCGGTGGATTACTCGTATTAATTTGTATAAATTCGTTTAAATACGCAACGGCTTGAGACTTCACCTTTTCCCAATTAATCATTCAAATCTTCCTTTACCATATCGAATATATAAGCAATTATAATATTTAGGTAGTACTTTTGATGTAAAGTAGTTTACATTTATCTTAATTTTCTAAAAAGTCTGTGAGGCATGGGGACGATTCTCCTGCTTCATCATTTGTTTTCAAAAAATTAGTTGTAGTTAACCTTTACTATAAAAATAGAGGGAGTCTCGAAATGACTTCTGAGGCTCCCTCTTCTATGTTCACGTTCTAAGCTAAATAGTTATTTTTGTTTGTATCGTACCCAAAACATAGAGCATTCATAGGGGGTACCTGTCCACTTGGATCTCCATATTTAATAAAACCATTCAAGTATTGGTATAGTTCCGCTAACTCCGATTCTTTTCCAACTATACAATTCGGGTATTGTTTAATTTCGGCGACACTCGTTAATTTAAAATCATTTGGTGCAGGTAAACCAGAAGCACAGATTACTAAATAGTCCGCAAAGTAGATTAAACCTGTAAGTGCAGCAGTTTTAATGGTCATCTGACCCATTGTTCGCCCAGCAAATAACCCTTTAACCGCGCTTTTTCCTCCCGTTCGTTCGATGACAACTTTACTTTCATCTATCAATATCTTGGTTCCAGACTTTAATTCAAACGTTTTCATCTATAACCTCCTAATGACTGAGATGAAATTAGTTTTTCCAATTGTGGGTTAGAAATGCATTTAGTGGGACACGGTGCAGTTCAGACCTGTCCCCACGGACCAAGTCCCCTGAGATTCTAAAGTGTTTCTAACGTTTTCAATGTTCGACAGGTGGTTTGTAAGATTTTGTAGAATATTTCCATTTATATATCATTGAATTAGAAAAAGGGGATGTTATAGGTGGAAACTCAGTTAGAAGGTCAATTGAAGGGTAATTTGAATCCTTGGTTTTCTATTTGGACCAAGCCTAGAGCTACTATGCAAAAAATATATCAATCTAAACCTGGATATGTGTTTCTACTATTTTTGACAGGTGCTTTGGTACAGGTTTTAGACCGTGCTTCATTACGAAATTCAGGGGATTCAATGAGTCTAAGTGAATTAATGGTGATTTCTGTGATCGGTAGCTTAATAGTGGCGACTACTTATTACTATTTGATTCCAAAATTATTATGCTGGACAGGGAGTAAAATTGGAGGTCGAGGTACAACCGAAAGAGTTCGATATTCGGTAGCCTATTCTAACATTCCAATGGTCTATTCCTTAATAATTGTTTGGCTACCATCTTTGTTTTTGTTTGGTATCGAAAATTTCACCACCTTTACCCCAGTAGTGGATAGCAGTAGCACATCGACACTATTACTCATGCTATTCGGCTTAGTCGATCTTGTGATTGGAATTTGGTCCGCTATTATCTTCTTAAAATGTTTAGGAGAAGCACATCAATTTTCGGCATGGAAAGCACTGTTAACCACATTTCTATCAGTATTGATAGTTGTTGTTCCATTCATAATCATTGGGGTTCTAGTTTTTTCGATTGGGTAAGTGGGACACGGGGACAGGTGTTCCACTTTTTAATAAGTATTCTTTTTCTAATAATATTGACTGAAAGAAGCGAATGGGATAGACCTATCCCCTTGGATTTCTAAGCGCTTCAACTCTAGAGGATATGAGGAATACTATCGTAGGGAAGTAAAACTTCACACCAATGGATTTTCAAAAGAAGAAAATGGGTTGCTCGCAGAAATCTTAACCCAGAAATTCGGTTATACAGTAAAAGTGAAAAAGCAAACCAGCAAACAATGGGGAACCTATTATTGTTTAAAAATAATGACACAATCAGCTAATTTAATGTTTCCTTTTATTGATTTTCATCTCCAAAGAACTGGCCTTCTCTCATGGACTGGGCTTTAATTTACTTAATGAACTATTTATAGTATACTATGGATATAATAAAAAAGAGAAGTGCGCTAACACTTCTCAACGCAACCTCTACCGTAAGGGTGATGGTTGTCTATATAGTATTATTTGGCTCGAGAACCACCCTTTTTGTGGTGACCCCTAAAAGTTAGAGTTTTATATTAAGCAGCTAATTGGCTGGTGTG
>NZ_JBTOOE010000026.1:0-59187 GCF_054786815.1 Pseudoneobacillus rhizolycopersici
TCTCCAATAAAGAGTTGATAAAAGCTCAAAAAGTTAATCTGGCTTGTTTTCTTTTTAAAAAAAAGAAGTTTGTTAATGTTTGGTTGTTTAGTTTTCAAAGAACAATTTCGTTGTCGCGTTAGAGGCGACTTTTATAATATAGCATGTTGAGTTTTTCATGTCAACATCTTTTTTACTTTGTTAAACCCGTCAACCGCGATTAACTCATTGAGAATTTCGCAGCGACGGATATTAATATAACAAGTATTTCAACAGAGGTCAATAGTTTATTTTATTTTTTTAAAATAATCTTTCCTTCACCTTATAGTAGCGGTGGTAGACACCAAGTCCCTTTGTTTCGGCACTGACAACTCTTAGGAAGTTCTTATCAATTAAATATTCTAATAGAACTTCTAAATCAACCGAGTAAGGGGCTAATTCCTCATGCTCCATCATCTCTTGAAATGACCAATATTCTTTTGTTGATAGTATATCGATTAAATGTGATATTCCTACGACTGTCCGTGAATGAATAAGAAATTCGCTAGCAAGAAATAGGAGTTCTAGACGTTTTTCCAGCGTTTCAGTGCTACTGACTAGTTCTTCATATAATTTAAAAATTTCCGGTTCAATCTGTTTAACCTGCTGCCAAACGGTTACCTCTGGGTGAAATCCATTCTCGATGACAGCAAGTCTTGCTAAGTGATGCAAGCAATGCACCATATGATTGAATGCATCTAAAAATTGTTGATGATCAAAAAAGGTTTTTCCATCGACATAGCGACGAATGAGTTTGGCGAATTCCAAGCCCATCTTCAGCTTCCGTCCATAAAAGGGAAATTCTCTTAGTTCTGTCTTTAAATTTTCAAGAAAATCCTTTCGGTCGAAAATGATTTTCCCATTTAAGAGCCAATCAAAAATTTTTCGATTCGAGCCAAGCATAATCCATTCCTTTAGCTTCCCCTCAGAGACGATGTGCATGGCTGCTTTTTTATCAACATCATAAGAATAATGTTTAACAAACCATTGGTGTTCATGATCCTTTTGGATAATTAAAAGGACGACATCAAATGTATCGGTATGAATATTAGCTTTTATGCCTTTTTCTATTGCTATAATTCCTAATGTATTGGGATGACTTGCTCGTTCCTGATAAATTGGCCTTAGAATATGTTCCACGGTCCATGCGCCTCCATTATTGGTGGGAAACCTTGTCCACCACATAGATTCTTCGTTTATTTTATATTTTCGACAGGAGTTTTTAATATCCTTCTTTTCAATTCTAATCGCTATCATTATATGATATAGTTATTCTTTGGGAGGAAGATTATGATGGTGAAATATTCAAGTAAGATTAATAAAATTCGCAGCTTCGCCTTAGGGTTAATCTTTGTAGGATTTATTGTGATGTATGGTGGTATCTTCTTTCGAACTTCCCCAGTCATTATGACAATCTTTATGATATTTGGATTACTTTTTATCATTGCCAGTACGGTGGTTTATTTTTGGATTGGGATGCTCTCGACTAAAACGGTTCAGGTCACTTGTCCCAATTGCCAAAAGCAAACGAAAATGCTTGGTCGTGTGGATATGTGTATGTATTGCCGCGAACCGCTTACATTGGATCCAAATCTTGAGGGCAAAGAGTTTGATGAGAAATATAATCGAAAAAAGTAAAGGATGGCACTTTTGCCATCCTTTTTTAATGCGTATTTTTTGAAGCACAGTCTGGACATGACCCATAAATTTCCATTCGGTGATGTCCAACTTTAAACCCCGTCACATGGGAAGCCAAATGTTCTACTTCATCAAGCCCTGGATAGTGAAAATCCACAATTTTTCCACAGTCTTCACAGATCACATGATAGTGATTGCTGGTGATATAGTCAAAGCGGCTTGAAGCGTCGCCATAAGTTAGTTCTTTAACGAGACCTACTTCACGGAAAACGCGTAGATTGTTGTAAACCGTTGCGACACTCATGTTCGGAAATTTACCTTCGAGCGCTTTATATATATCATCGGCAGTCGGGTGTGACATAGAGTTGATTAAGTATTCTAAAATGGCATGACGTTGCGGAGTGATTCGAACTCCGGTCTCCTTTAATGTATCTAATGCTTCTTTTAATTGATTTGACATCGCCATGCACCCCTTTCAAAAAAGATTCTTATTTTATAATGTTTATAATTAGTGTACTAAGGACATTATTATCTTGTCAATATCATAAACTTGGTAAGTGCCATTTTCTTAGGAATTTGGTCGCAGAGTGTTTTCTGGCTCTCCAAGTTTGGCATTAACATATCGTGCGGCAACAAACAATAGGTCAGATAAACGATTCAGATAGGAAAGAACTAATGGATTAACTTCTTCACCAATCGCCACTGCATTGCGTTCCGCTCTTCTGACAACGGTTCTAGCTACATGAAGGGCTGCACCGGAAGGATGTCCACTAGGTAAAATAAAATTCATTAGCATAGGAAGATTAGTATCCCATTCATCAATGTGAGATTCCAATTCACTGATGTCTTCTGCTTTAAGTTTCCATTTCACTTCTTTTCCTGCAGGTGTGGCTAGCTCTGCTCCGACGTGAAAAAGCGTAGTTTGAATTTTAGCAAAGATTTGTAAAAAGTCTGCTTTTCCTTCAAAATCAACATTCTTTAAATAACTCAACGCAAGACCAATCATTGAGTTGGTTTCATCACAAGAGCCATACGCTTCCACTCGTTGATCGTTTTTCGCAACGCGTTGTCCGTAAATGAGTGAAGTGGTACCTTTGTCCCCAGTTTTCGTATAGATTTTCACTATAGTATCCCCTTTTTTAGCTTATTTTTATTATATGTATGTAGTTTATCGTACTTTCCATTATTGTGGGAAATTTTAAATAAAATAGCTGTGTTATAGAAGTCTGTTGATTTCCGCTCCAGGCACTCGCTTTCCGCGGGGCGTCCGGTGAGCCTCCTCGTCGCTTAGCTCCTGCGGAGACTCACCCTTGGACGCTATGTCCCGCAGGAGTCGAGTGCCTTCCGCTCCAATCAACAATTTCTTAAAATAAAAGTTATCATTAAAACACAGCCAATAAAAAAAGGGCAGATCACTAAGTGATCTGCCAAAACTTATTTGAGGAGGTATGCCCTAATATAATGTTATTCAAAACTTGTTTAGTGGAATGGACACTAGCCACGGGTTGTAAAAAATAGGCTAAGAAAGATGTTCTTTTATATAAGTTAAGGCTTCTTCGACATGCCCTTTAATTCGTATATTTCGCCACTCTTTTACTAAGCAACCATTTTTGTCAATAATAAAAGTGGATCTGATAATGCCCATATATTCTTTCCCGAACGTTTTCTTGAGCTTCCAGACGTGGTATGCCTTCGCGGCGACTAAGTTAACATCCGCTAATAGTAAAAATGGCAAGCCATGTTTATTAATAAATTTCTCGTGCTTTTGAATCGGGTCGGGACTAACTCCTAAAATTACCGTATCTAATTCTTGAAAGTTTTGATGGTAATCGCGAAAATTACATGCCTGTGTTGTGCAAGTTGGTGTCATATCTTGTGGGTAAAAGTAAAGTACAACATTTTTACCACGATAGTCTGATAATTTGATTGTTTCACCTGTATTGGATTCTAATTGAAAGTCTGGTGCTAGTTCACCAATTTGTACTGTCATTTTGTTTGGATGGCCTCCTTTTTTGGTGTATACCATGAGCCTATCCAATTTAATCGACAAATACAACTATCTTGACTGGATTAGTTGTTAACGGTCATAGAATGCCCGTGCGACAAATGCTGCAGGGATGGTGTAACCAATAAGCGCCTCAAACACAGCAATTATCCTGCCTATTCCAATTGGATAGATGTCACCGTAGCCAACAGAAAAAAGCGTCATTGCACTGAAATAAAAGCTTGATTCTAGACGGAGAAAAAAGCCGTCTCCTTCCGTAAGGAGACCATCTCGGACGATAGGATTGCCTTGAAGATCAAAAAGTAGATAAATAAGGGCGAAGCCGAGCGTGATGGTTATATAGACCACCGTGAGAACCAAAAAATTTTCAATTGAAAGCATCTTTCCTTTGATTTTATTGGGTGAAAATAGTGTTTTTATGGTCATCAAAATACAACCGGTAATCGATATAAAAAAGAGGATTGAAATCATAGGTGTTCCCTCTCATATAGGTTTTTTATCATTTTTATGCGGGCTTGGACATGAAAAGACTAGATTGTTTTTGTGATGGGGGGCTGACAGTACCTATCACCAAAGGAATAATTTTAAAAAATATGAAAAAAGCATCAACTACACCAATCGTGTTAGAATAAAAAAGCAATCATTCCCTTAGGAGGTTACTATTGTGCGATTTGATCAATCAGAAAGAATATATGGAGAAGCGTTAGAGCATATTGTCGGAGGGGTGAATAGTCCCTCGCGTTCCTATAAGGCAGTTGGCGGTGGTGCGCCGGTTGTAATGGAGCGTGCCCAAGGTGCTTACTTTTGGGATGTTGATGGCAATCAATACATAGATTATTTGGCGGCATATGGCCCGATTATTACCGGCCATGCCCACCCACATATTACAAAAGCCATTACAAGAGCAGCAGAGTCCGGAGTATTATACGGAACACCTACTCCACACGAAGTGAAGTTCGCGAAAATGCTAAAGGAAGCAATGCCCGGGCTGGAAAAGGTACGCTTCGTCAACTCTGGAACTGAAGCAGTAATGACGACGATAAGAGTTGCACGCGCCTATACCGGCCGGGACAAGATCATTAAGTTTGCCGGCTGTTACCATGGACATTCCGATCTTGTACTCGTTGCAGCCGGATCTGGGCCTTCAACACTTGGGACACCTGATTCTGCCGGAGTTCCAAAAAGCATTGCCCAAGAAGTTATCACGGTTCCTTTTAATGACATCGAGCCATTTAAAGAAGCTCTTGAGAAATGGGGAAACCAAATCGCAGCTGTACTCGTTGAACCGATTGTTGGTAACTTTGGAATTGTTGAACCGAAACCTGGGTTCCTCCAACAGGTTAACGACCTGACCCATGCTGCAGGTGCACTTGTTATCTACGATGAAGTCATAACCGCATTCCGTTTCATGTACGGCGGAGCACAAGATTTACTAGGCATTACTCCTGACTTAACGGCCCTTGGTAAAATTATTGGCGGTGGGTTGCCGATTGGGGCCTACGGTGGACGTAAAGAAATAATGGAAAAAGTCGCCCCATTAGGACCTGCCTATCAAGCGGGTACAATGGCGGGGAACCCGGCATCGATCCTAGCGGGAATCGCTTGCTTAGAGGTACTTCAGCAAGAAGGTGTTTATGAATACCTTGATCAATTGGGGGCGCTTTTAGAAGATGGCATTTTAAGCGCCGCAAAGGAATACAATGTTCCGATTACAATTAATCGTTTAAAGGGAGCGTTAACCGTTTATTTTACTACGGAAACAGTCTTCAATTACGAGCAGGCAGAAAATACGGATGGAGAAATGTTTGCAAAGTTCTTTAAGCTAATGCTGAACCAAGGAATAAACCTTGCTCCTTCCAAATACGAAGCTTGGTTTGTTACCATTGCTCATACAGAAGAAGATGTAGAGGCAACACTGTATGCGGTGCGCCAAGCATTTGAACAACTAATGGGATAAATAAAAAAACAAACTCGTGCCAAGTAGGCATGAGTTTGTTTTAATTTACAGCAATAATGTTGGCCTCAGGAACCAGTAGAATATTTGCGATACTTGAGTCGGTTATTTCTTTTATCTCACAAAAACCGTTTTGATAAGTATAAAATACAACATATTCATCACCTTGATACAAGACTTTATTTCCTGGCTTCATTTGGTTCACCCCATTATTGTAGTAATAGTTACTTAACTACCCTGTCCAATTAGAGGTTAAACCCCAAAAATAAAAATTTTCTAAATATTTTTCCGCAATGTTAATCAAACCGTACTAGGCTCAAACTGCTGCACTTGGAATAAGCGGTAGTATCCGCCTTGTTTCAACATCAACTCTTCATGACTGCCGATTTCGACAATTTCTCCGTGTTCGATTAGGACAATACGGTCGGCATGAGTGATTGTCGAAAGACGGTGCGCCACAATAAAAGTGGTACGATCTTTTGCTAGTCGCTCAAAGGATTCTTGAATTAGGTGCTCACTCTCCAAATCTAAAGCTGAAGTTGCTTCATCTAAAATCAAAATGGGGGGATTTTTTAAAAAGACCCTAGCAATCGCTATTCGTTGCTTTTGCCCGCCAGAGAGCTTTACGCCCCGCTCACCTACCTTCGTATCATAACCGTTTGGAAGATTCATAATAAAGTCGTGCGCATTCGCGGCTTTTGCTGCCTCGATTACTTCCTCTTCAGTAGCTTTTGGTTTGCCAAGAAGAATATTTTCGCGCACTGAATCGCTAAACAAGATATTATCCTGGAAGACCATTCCGATTTTATCTCTTAAGCTGCGAACTTTATACTCACGGATATCAACATCATCCAGTAAAATCGCTCCAGCTGTGACGTCGTAAAAACGTGGAATCAAACTAACTAACGAAGATTTTCCACCGCCGCTCATCCCGACTAAGGCAATCGTTTCGCCTTTTTGTACCTTAAGATTGATATTTTTTAACACTAATTCATCATTTTCATGATAAGAAAAGGATACTTGGTTAAAACTAATATTTCCTTGCACTTTTTCGCAAAGTTTGGCATCCGGACCGTCTTCGATGTCATATTTCTCATCAATGAATTCAAAGACACGGTCCATCGATGCGATTGACTGTGTTAAAGTTGTCGAGGAATTAACCATTCGGCGTAATGGGTTGTATAGCCTGTCTATATACGCAATAAATGCAATCATTGTCCCGATGGTTAAATGACCATTGATCACCTGAAGAGCTGAATAGCCGATGACGACCAATGGTGCGATGTCGGTAATAGTATTGACTGCCGAAAAGGATTTCGCATTCCAACGTGTATGGTCAAGCGCCTTTTCCAAAAAGTTACGGTTTTGCCGAGCGAATTGTGATTGTTCATGGTCTTCGATGGCAAAACTTTTGACAACCGGCATGCCTTGAACCCGTTCGTGCAGGTAGCTTTGGACCTCAGCTAAAGCTTGCGAGCGCGATTTCGTTAATTTTCGTAAATTTCCAAAGAAGTAGCGGACCGAAATCGCGTACAGCGGAAACAGGACTAAAGAAATCAACGTCAATTTGACGCTCATCGTGAACATGATGGCGATTGCGATAAAAATCGTTGCCATATCTAGCCAGAGATTCATGAGCCCGGTAACTACAAACGTTTTCGTTTGCTCAACATCGTTAATGACGCGAGAAATGATCTCACCTGATTTTGTGTTCGAATAATATTTAAAGCTTAATTTTTGAATATGGGTAAACAGCTTATCCCGAATGTCGTACAGAATTTTACTAGCCGTCCATTGTGCATAGTATTGTCTGTAATACTCAATTGGCGGTCGAATCACTACAAATATCAGCAGCATGACGCCCATCACCCATAATAGGTGCTCTATTTTTTCCACCTTCGAAAGCTCAGTACTTACCACCAAATCGTCAACGACATATTTGATTAAAAGTGGAATCATCAGAGGAATGGCAAATTTTAAAATTCCAATAAAAATAGTTAAAATAATTTGCAATCGGTATGGTTTTACAAATTGCAAATACCTACGGATACTTCCCAAGAAATTTCATCTCCAGTCATAAACCTTAAGAAAACCTGCCCTTTTGACTCAACAGGCAGGTTGTAGCTTTATTTAGCGTTTTAATGATAAATATTTTTCATACCAAATATCGATAAAATCTGGCGCAAACGGACCTTTGCGTAGCTTGATCCATTTAATTAATTTGTCAACGTTTCGTTTTAAAATTTGGTCAATAACCTCTGGGTACTTCATTTCGCGGCGATGTCGTTCGTACTCATCTTCATCAAGTAGATGATAGGACATATCCGGATATACCTTTATATCTAAGTCGTAATCAATGTATTTTAAAGCCTCGCCATCGTAGATGAATGGTGAGCTGATATTACAATAGTAATACACGCCGTCATCACGAATCATTCCGATGATATTAAACCAGTATTGCGCATGAAAATATACAATCGCTGGCTCTCTCGTAATCCAAGTTCGGCCATCAGACTCCGTGACAAGCGTTCTGTCATTGCCACCTATCACCAGAACTTCTGACCCTTTTAAAACCGTTGTCTCTTCCCAAACACGATGGATGTGCCCGTTATGTTTGTAGCTATGAATTTGTATTGGTTCACCTTCTGTGGGAACGCCCATATTATTCCCCTACTTTCATCCGAAAAACTTTGCGACCATTTTCTAAATAATAAAAAAACGACAAAGTACGATTCTTTTTTCTATTATTATAACGGTTGGACAAGGATTTTAAAACAAAAGAGCCATTGAATTTTCAATGACTCCCGGAAATGAAGTGTATTTTTGGTAAATGGCTTAAATTTTTATGTAAAAACGACTTCATTCATCAATTGATAGGAGCGAATCACTTCTTCAGTTTGATGGTCAAATATTTTTTGGATTTCTTTTAATTCCTCTTTCATTTTACTTATTTCCGATTGAATAGAGTCTACTTTGGCTTCCTGTTGTAGCACGCTCAGTTCCGTTTCTATCTCTTGGCAGCGTTCCAGCTCCGCCTGGAGATATAATAATTTTTCCATGGTTTTCATTTGTTCGGAAACTAACTGGTTAAATTGATTCATCCTGACACCGCCTTTATATTTTTGGTTATAGTATGTATTCGTGGAAAATAGAGCGTTTCCTTTGACTAGTTCTGTAGAGTATAGGGAGGTTTTGTCGAATCGAAATTTATTTATACCTTGGGGTTCTCAAAAGAAAGCACCCTATAAGATGAGGGTGCTTTCGGTAAGTATTATGAACGGCCTTGTTGAGACTGTTGGTTTTGACGTCTCACTTCAGCAGCGTTTGTTTCACTTGCGAACTCAGTACCAAATGCTCCTGCAGCTCCTTGGCCAGCGTTTGCTTGTGATTGTTGGTTTTGCTTTCTAACTTCAGCAGCGTTTGTTTCGCTTGCAAACTCAGTGCCGAATGCTCCTGCACCGCCTGCAGCGTTTTGGCGAGCTTGATATCCTTGACCAACATTTGCTTGTGACTGTTGGTTTTGACTTCTTACTTCAGCAGCGTTTGTTTCGCTTGCAAACTCAGTACCAAATTGACCTTGACCACCTTGAGATTGAGCGTTTTGTTGTCTAACTTCTTGAATGTTAGTACCTGCTTGCGATTTGTTTGGCTGGTTATTGAAATTTGCCATCATTATCACCTCCACGATGATTAATTTACCCATCGTAAAGGAAGTTATCCTATGTTAAAAAAATAATTTTTTAAACTAAAAGTGAAATACCACCATCAATAATAATCGTCTGCCCACGAATCATATTTGACTCTTCCGAAAGCAAGAACATCACTGCGTTTACCATATCATCAATTTCGACCATTCTTCCAGCAGGCGTTTTTTCACGGGCCTCTGCTAATAGTTCATCGCGGTTCGGGAAATGCGTAAGTGCCTCTGTATCAACCGCTCCACCAGAAATCGCATTGACGATAATATTTTTTGGAGCCAATTCCACGGCCAAATAGCGTGTCAATGCTTCGATGGCTGCTTTGGAAACTCCGACGGTCGTATAATTTTTTAGATAGCGAATGGAACCAAGAGAACTGATGCTAACAATTTTACCACCACCGTTTTTCTCCATGAGCTTGGCGGCTTCTTGGGCGCAGAATAACAGCGCCTTACTATTGATATTCATTGTCCAGTCCCAATGGGATTCCTCTAATTCCATAACTGGTCTTTGAACGCCAGAGGCAGCATTGCTTACAAAAACATCAAGTCTGCCAAAGGTTTCTTGAATTTGCGAAAACATATTTTTGATTTTTTCAACATCACCGACGTTTGCTTTTACGACTAATACCTTTCTGCCAATTGCCTCAATTTCCGAAGCAACCTCAAGGGCAGCAGATTTACTACGAGCATAGTTGATGACGATGTCATATCCCTGTTTCGCCAGCCGAATCGCCGTAGCCCTTCCGATTCCTCTACTGCTTCCAGTTATTAGTGCAACCTTTTGTGTCATATGTATTCCTCTTCCTTTCGGTTTTTCCTTTTCATTTTAGCCTTTTCATGTATAGATGACAATTATCATAAAGAAAATAGAGTTGAAAGGATTGGAAAGGAGGAAGTTTTGATGAGTATGGGTCGTGATATGACCGAACTATCAATGATGTCGATTAACGAGTGGCAAGACCATGAGCTTACCTATTTTCATCATTCCTTACAGCAGATGGTGCCGTACTTAAACAGCGAAGGGCAATCGATTCACCGTAAAATTGTGGAGGAAATCGAGCGGCGTGGTGGCTTGAAATCAGTTCATGGGGATAAAAGCGAAATGGTCTTTGATTAGGAATAATGAAGAGGTTATTGACCTCTCTTTAAGGGCTTTTATTAAAAACGGGCATCATCGACGCCCGTTTTCTTTTTCAAAGTTCAAAAATTGTTGCAACATTTTTTGATGAGAAACTGGAAAGGCGTATTCATCGATTTCATCTAAGGATACTAATTTTAAACGTGGTGTTTCCTTTACTTCTGAAATAATTTTTCCCGAATATACTTGAATAAACCACTTTAAATGGGAGAAAACGTGATCAATCGAACCTAGGTTTTCGTTAATCATTCCTTCGACCGCAAATTGACTTATTAATCTATCAAGAAATTCCTTCTGCGCCTGTCCCCGTTTTAGATCTAGATGAACTTCAAAATTTGGAAATTCCCACAAATTTGCCAATAATCCGCTTTCTGGACGCTTATGAATTAAGATGCGGCCATTTTCATCCGTTAAAATCCCGGCTACAATCTTCACATCCTTGACCTTCGTTTTTTTCGTTTTCACAGGCAAATCCGTTTGTGTCCCAGTTTCAAAAGCGTTACAATGTTCTCTAACAGGGCAAAGCAAACAGGATGGAGAGGTCGGCGTACAAATTAGTGCACCAAGCTCCATTAATGCCTGATTAAAGTAGGACGGATTATCGTGTGAGATTAGTTTCCGGACGGCCTCTTCGAATATTTTCCGAGTCGAAGGTTTAGCTATGTCTTCCCAAATTGATAAAATTCGTGACAGAACACGCATGACGTTACCGTCAACCGCTGGTTCTGGAACCCCATAGGCGATACTTAGAACGGCGCCTGCTGTATAGGGGCCAATCCCTTTAAGACTGGCAATTTCTTTTGGCGTATTAGGGACAACACCGGCGTACTTTTCCTGGACTTCACGACAAGCATTTTGTAAATTCCGCACTCTGGAGTAATAGCCTAATCCTTCCCATGCTTTTAAAATTTTTTCTTCATCAGCCGCAGCAAAGTCCGAAAGAGTTGGAAACTTTTCCATGAAGTTTTCATAGTAAGGAATAACAGTGTCGACACGGGTTTGCTGCAGCATAATTTCAGAAACCCAGATGCGGTAGGGATCTGATTCTCTACGCCATGGTAAATCTCTCTGTTCATTAGTAAACCAGTTGATTAAATCTGCTTGAAATTGTTCAATATCCATTTTTTCAATCGTTTCCAAGATAAATCCTCCAAGATGTTAAAAAAGCTAACTTTTTATTCCATAGCATTCCATTTGCTCAAGACCACCCTTAATATAAAGATCCAATAAGCCAAATAAAGAATGATTTTTTGATTTTCGCAATTTCTTTAGGGCAAAATAATGAGACTCTGTTGGTAAAAGAAAGGTCTCGATGATTTGATTTTGTGATTCACTTAGTTTTATTTGGTTTGCTTCAAATGTCGGCAATTGAGAAAGAATATGAGAGATAGCATTTTTGTACTGGTGACGGAAATTTTCGTTAACCTCATAGTGAATAACCATTTTGATTTGTGAATTCACATGTTTCATCTCCTTAGAGTATACGATAATAATGACACTTGACAAGTTTTTTCATTTTACCTAAAAAGGGGGTATTTTCCTTTTGGATACAGGTACTCATGTTGTAATGGGGCTTGCTTTAGGCGGTTTAGCCACATTAGACCCAGTAGTAGCAGGGAGTTCGGCGACTGCAACAAGTGTGTTGATTGGAACCATAGTTGGCTCGCAAGCACCTGATATAGACACCATTTTAAAATTGCGCAATAATGCAATATACATTCGTAATCATCGAGGGGTAACTCATTCCATCCCCGCCGTTCTGTTATGGCCAATTGGAATTGTTGCCGTGCTTTATCCGTTCTTTCCGGAGGCTAATTTGCAACACTTATGGATTTGGACATTTATCGCGGTATTCCTGCATGTGTTTGTCGACATTTTTAACGCCTATGGAACCCAGGCATTGCGTCCGTTTTCGTCGAAATGGGTCGCTTTAGGGTGGATTAACACGTTTGATTCGTTTATTTTTGCGATTCATGTCGTCGGCTTGATTATTTGGGCACTTGGAGCCCATCCGGGTTATACCTTTATTGCGGTTTATGCGGTGATATTGTCCTATTATGTCCTGCGATTTCTTGCTCAAAGGAGAATTCGCCGGACCTTACAGAAAATGATTCCCGATGCAACGGAAATCATTATTGCCCCAACTATGAAATTTCATCAATGGCGAATTGCCGTCATTAGTGATACGAAGTTCTATGTGGGTCGTTCAGTAAGGTTTCATGTTAAAATTTTTGACGAATTCGAACGGATTCCCGTTCCGGAAATCCCAGTAATAGAAGCAGCTAAGAAAGATAAAAATCTCTCTGCCTTCTTATCCTTTTCACCAGTTTACCGCTGGGAGCTTGATGAATACGATGATTATTATGAGGTTCGCTTTATCGATTTGCGTTACCGCAGCAACGGTCATTATCCATTCGTCGCAGTTGTACAATTAGACTTAGATTTTAATATCATTACCTCCTATACCGGCTGGGTGTTCAGCGAAGAGAAATTACGGAAGAAATTGTCGATTTTACCTGGATGATACCAAAGTCTGATCTGAACACGAAGAAAGGTCTGACCGTTTCAAACGGGCAGACCTTTTTTAATGAAAAGATTGGTTGTTTCCTTCTAATAAATGTTTGTATTTCGGATTGTTTGCGATGAAGTCATGGAGCTTGTCCCCATGGTTTTCAATCCATTGTCGAACTACTCGTTCCGTCACCTCCGGACCTCGATACTCTCTTCCAGCTTTTGCATAAGTAGTTTCAAAATCGTCCCAAAGAAGTTCGACCCAGATTCTCGCCAAATCCTCGTTTATTTGGCTATTTTTTTCTAATAAAAGCTTGATTAGGTTTTCTTGGTACAGTTGCATTTAAATCACCTTTTTTCCATTTATCATTTTTCATAGTTTTGATTATCTAAACCGATACTAATGGTACGTGGAGGGCAATCGTTCTACACGAGTTGGATTTTTTAGGAGGTTTTCGCATGCGAAATAAAGATTCACACTTCCCTATGCAGAGTGGCCAGAAACTCGAAGGTGAACCACGCGCAAAGGCGGAATACAATTCCCTTCGAGCAGACGGAACCATTAATACCCAACCACAAGAACGAATGAGAGCATCAAGTGACCGCGATTCGGACACACCTGAACTATTTAAAAGCCAACAACATTAAATTAGAGGAGGTCCTTTTTCTCGGGCCTCCTTACCCTTTTATTTCCTTTAGCATTGAAATCGGTAACGCCTCTTCGTCACCTTCACCACCAATTCGAAAGCCCCAAGCGAATACACCATTTAAATATTTCACTTTAAAATATGTCCCAGGTGCACCCTCAATTTCATACAGTTCATCCGTTTTGATTGTTGCTGGGTCAATTAAATACGATTTCGCCATAATGGCCTTGCGTTCTAAAACTGCATACTCGTTTACCATTCCCAATTGTTCCGCTTTTCTCGCCTTTTCATTTAGCTGGGAAATCTCCTGCTGCAGTTCATATGTCGTCATTTGACTATATCGCTTTTCCTGTTGTTGTGACAATTGTTGATCCATTTGGTTCGACCCCTTTATGTTTTTTGAATTATATTTAGTATAATAAAAATACTATCAAGGTGAAAGGAGAACATACTCGAATGAATAGTATTCTTATTACCGGAGCAGGGTCCGGTTTAGGTAAAGAGCTTGCTTTATTATTTTCGCAAAATAATTACCATTTACTTTTAGTTGGTCGTTCTAAGGAAAAATTGGAGAAGGTCAAGGCTGAGATTGAACAGCAAGGTGGTAGTGCTGATGTGATTTCAACTGATATCCGTTCGTTTGATGAGCTAGTCATGAAGTTTAAGCGGTTGACGGAGCATTACTCGATTGAAGGCGTTGTAAATAATGCTGGTGTTGGGCATTTTGGACCATTATTGAAAATGGACGAACGGGAAATCGTCGATATGATCGAAACCAATCTACTGGGGACCATTTTTGTCACAAAGGCGATACTACCTATTTTGGTCGAACAATCGTCCGGGTTTGTGATGAATATTATTTCAACAGCTGGCCTGCGCGGAAAAGTGAACGAAGCTGCATATGTCGCTAGTAAGTTTGGCGTGCGCGGTTTTACCCAGAGCTTACAGAAGGAATATGATGACTCAAATATCAGATTTATGGCGGTTTATATGGGTGGAATGGACACGCCATTTTGGGAAAACAGCGACCATATTAAAGATTCTTCTCGATTGAGGTCCGCGAGGGAAGTCGCTGAGATAATAATGGAGCAGTTTGGGCAACCAGAGATTGTGATTGAGGGGAGATAGCATGATTCTCTCCCCCCATGAGAACTATTCCTCTATTTCAAGCTCGACAAGGTACTCTTCAATCTGTTCTACCGAAAACCCTTTGCGGTACAAAAATTGCTTTATTCTAGTATGATCACTGCCAAATTTTCTAACGGCTTTCTCCCCTTGCTTGCGTATCGCATCCATCTCAGGGTTATCCTCTGAATCCAATTCCGCCACCATGCTTCTCAACACTTCTTCAATGATCGCAAAGGAGTGCCCTTTTCGTTGCAAAGCCAGCTTTAGCTTTTGTTCGAAGACATAGCGGGAGTCAGTTCGCTTTTTGCTAAAAGCCTTTTGACAAAGCTTTTGTACTTTTTCCAGCTGCAGGTCAAAAGTAAACTCATCCAAAACCTTGTCAATAATCGGATCTGCAACCCCCTTTTCCCTTAGTTCCATTTTTACTACAGTAGGGCCTTTATCGTTTGTATTTATTTGCGTTCGAACGAAGGCAAGGGCGAATTCTTCATCGTTTAAATAACTAAGATTGTAGAGACGGTGAATCACCTCCTGAATGACGGGTGCCTCCACTTCCTTTACAACTAGATAGTCCCTCACTTCTTTCTCAGAGCGCATGCGGTGGGCCAGATACTGGATAGCTACGCCCAACGCTTTGCGGATGGTGTCCTGATAGAGGACCTCCATTTGTGTGAATTCATCTAAATGAATGCCTTTTTTCAATTGGTATTTGATAAGGACATCTTCATCGACGCTAAAGGCGTACTTTTCGCCGTTGCCATCATCTACATATATATTAAAGCGATCGGTTTGTTTTTTTTGGGTTGTTATTTTTGAGATATAGACCATCATTTTCACCTCTACCACCAATTTAGCATATAAGCGGCAATGTTGTAATAATTGTGATATAAAAGAATAAAAAGGAGGGAATTTCCAATTGAAAATAGCGATTGCCGGCGGGTCGGGGTTTGTTGGTCAAGCAGTTAGTGAATTTTTTGTTAGCCAAGGTGCTGAAGTATTTATTTTAACAAGAAAAGGTGGCAACGATTCGAATCTAAAGCAGATTGAATGGTTAACAGCCACAAGCAATCCCAGTTCACAGCTTGCTGGCGTGGATGTGCTGATAAACTTGGCTGGAGAATCAATCAATAGCGGCCGCTGGACGGAACAAAGAAAAGCACGGATCCTACAAAGCCGTCTAACAGCAACAAACGAAATCTTAAAAATAATAGAAATCACCAAACCGAAACTACTTATCAACGCTAGTGCGATTGGATTTTATGGCACATCGGACCATCAAGTTTTCACCGAAGAAAGCGCCAGTATCGGCAACGATTTTTTAGCGGAAACGGTCAAACAGTGGGAAGCTTTGGCACTAAAGGCTAATCAGTTTGGTGTACGGACGGCCCTTTGTCGGTTTGGGATAGTATTAGCGAAAAATGGCGGGGCACTACCAAAAATGAGCTTACCATACCGAATGTTGATTGGTGGAAAACTAGGCAAAGGAAATCAATGGGTTTCTTGGATACATCTTGAAGATGTTGTAAGGGCGATTGATTTTATTATTAAAAATGAAAGACTACATGGGCCAATTAATTTCATCTCCCCTAATCCGGTTACGATGAATGAGTTTGGCAAAACACTTGGCGCGGTATTAAAATCGCCGCATTGGCTACCGCTACCTGGATTTGTCATGAAGCTAGCACTTGGTGAAATGAGCATACTCATGTTGGAAGGACAAAAAGTTATACCTAAAAAATTATTACAGTACCAATTTGAGTTCCGCTACCCGAATTTAGAATTGGCTTTAAAGAATATTTTTCAAAATTAACCGTTTATCTCCACATCTTTAGGGCAAAAATAGGGAAGTATCATGAGATATGAATTTCACTTAATCCTAAAGGAAAGGTTGATGAACCATGTCGAAGAACAAAAGAGATAAAACGAAAAGTACGTTAAGCAGTGCGCAAGCCGTTGCATACTCTCGTGAATTTAAGCGAGCAGACCGCGCTGGAAATTATAATCACCAAAGTATTAAGTAATATTTTCTTTCAATAAACAAACAATATAAGTACGAAAACATTGATGTTTTCGTACTTTATTGTTTGAAGGGGGATATATTATGGGCAGATCACGAGGTCAGAGATCAAGGGACAAAAATAAGCAAACTCTTCCACAAGTACCGAAGAATATGAAATCGGATGGAATTGATGTAGAGTACTCAGCTGAATTAGCTGATCAAGAAGATTTGGAAGCACAAGCTCGTGCGAATGCGGCAAACCAGCGAGTAAAGGCAAACAGAAAATAAAAAATAAGCAGGATGGGCCTCATCCTGCTTTTTAGATATATAAAGGGGGGGGAATAAAACAATGCTTGAATCAAAAGTTGCAAAACTTCCTTTTCACACTTTCAATATACCCCGCCTTAGGATAGTTATCAATTCAGTTCACAGATTGTTAAAATATTTCTGATGTAAAATATGACTATAATGTGAAAATGATTTCTCTCTTATTGCGCTTTATAAACAATTTCGCTACCTGAGAAGAAGCTTTGTCTCCACTCTTCAATAATGGGGTGATGCTGATTTTTTTCACCAGCATTATTGTAAAAATTAACTTTCTCACCCTCAGAAGTAGCTGCCCAAATTTTACCTGTAGTATCAAAGATGACAACGCCTTCTGCCACTCCTTCGAGACCCGGGATATAACCATGGAAGGCCATTTGGTTTTCATCTTCAGTCGGAACCGGATTAATTTGTTGGAAGGTAACACGGAAAATGTTTAAATCATCTCCCACTAACTTCTCAAATGATTTTCGCATCTCATCATCAAGGAATATGGAAAAGATTTGATTATATTCTTCTTTTTCCGTAAGTTGCCCATCTCCCTGCTCAACTACGCCGTCGATTTCCTCACTTGAATCATCTACCACAGCTATAGAATCTTCGTCAACTTGCTCAGTATCTGGTTCGTTTTCATTAACCGCTGTTTGATCGGAACAAGCCGATGCTATGAAAAGACTTCCCATTACACTCATAACTAGTAACCATTTCTTCATCATTTGTTAGCACCTCTAGTAGAATAATTAAATCTATCATAATTTTAGGACTATTTTAACATATATATCTTGGGAGTTGATAGACTATTTTTTAGATAATAAAAAATCTTTCTTGCAAATGTTAATATTTAGTTATTTCAACATAATAAAATCCGGTAAGACAATCATCTTACCGGATCGAACTATTCTTCTTCTATTACTTCCTCTTTTACGATAACCTTTACCGTCATGATTCGGAGTTCTTCCATTTCTACTACGCTAAAAGTAACGTTTTTGTATTCTATCGTAGGATGTTCGTTGGTTGCTGGTATGTAGCCCAATTGTCCAATGACAAACCCGCTTAAGGTATCGTATTCCTGCGTTGGCAATTCCACATTTATCTCATCTTCTACCTCGTATAAGTTGGTTGTTCCGAGCATGAGATAGGTATTTGGCTCTAGCCTAATAATATCCTCAGCTTCAGAGCCACGCTCATCGTATTCATCAAAAATATTACCAACGATTTCCTCAATCAAATCCTCAATGGTGACAATTCCATCTGTTCCGCCATATTCGTCAACGGCAATTGCCATATGCAAATTATGCTTTTGCATTTCCTTAAATAATTGATCCGTGCGAATCGATTCCAAGACGTAATACGGTTCACGAAGCAACGCACGTAAATTAAATTTATCATTATGATCATTTTCAATAAATTGAATTAAATCCTTAACATGAAGTATCCCAATGATGTGATCAATGTTTTCCTCATAGACCGGAAAGCGTGTGTATTTTTCAATGTTCGCAATTTGAGCGATTTCCTTTAGACTAGTATTAACTGGAATGGCGACAATGTTTGTTCGATGAGTCATAATGTCTGAAACCGTTTTATTGTCAAACTCAAAAATATTATTGATCATGAGTTTTTCAATGTCCTGAATCGTTCCTTTTTCTTTACCAACATCAACCATCATCCGTATTTCTTCTTCCGTAACATTCTCATCCTCGGCATTTGGATCAACCCCAAATAAACGAACGATTACATTCATCGATAACGTCAATAACTTCACAAAAGGGGAGGTTATTTTTGATAGAATCGTAAGGGGAGTCACGGCGAAATAGGCGATTGCTTCCGCTTTCTGCAACGCTAGGCGCTTAGGGACAAGCTCACCTAATACTAGAGTAAAATAAGATAAGATTAATGTAATAATGACAACAGAAATCGTTTCCAATAAATTCTTAGGAATCGGAACGCCCCAACGGACTAAAGTTTCTGCCAGTCTCCCTGCAAAACTGCCGGCAGCAAACGCACTCGCTAAAAATCCGGCGAGTGTTATTCCAATTTGGATTGTTGCTAAAAAACGGCTCGGCTCAGAGAGAAGATTTTGCAACATTTTTGCCTTTTTATCTCCTCCATCAGCCAACATCTTAATTTTATTATCATTTAATGAAATTAAAGCAATCTCCGATGCAGCGAAGAACGCATTTAAAATTATTAGTACCAAAAGTACCAATATTTCCGTAGCCAAAAAGACCAGCCTCCAAATATGTAAAAAAAAATGATATTGCACTTATTAAAGATATAATATTCTTACGTATTTTTCAAAAATTAGCTCTTTTTTATTCATGAATTGTAAAAAACGGAGCCGTCTTGTTTAGAATGACGGCCCATGTATGAAAAGCTGAATCTTGGGAATGCCCTCCTCCCTATACTCATCTCTTTCGTTTAGTTTCACCAATACCATTATCTTGATTCTAGTTTGAAAAGGGGGCAAATATTGTTATTACGTCCTGATCCTTACTTTCAACCCCTTCATCAAAGGTGAGTCTAGTTTTGAAATGATAGGATCTTTCAGGCGTAGAACATGGTAGTTCTTCTGGCAGCTTAAACGTAAAGGACAATTGACTTCTTTCTTCTGCTTGAATCTGCTTTGTCGTATAAATTGTCGTAGTATCAATTACCTTTTCATTTCCGGTCGTAAGGTCAGTCATCACTAAATCACAATCAATTCGCTGCAATTGTTGCTCAATGGTTCCACCCTTGATTAAAAAAAATCCATTAATGATTTCCCCTGGTTTATAATGTTCATTTGGCAAAGTCAAGTCGATGGTAGCTGAACCAATTCCCAACAATGACATATACTTCCTTAGTATCATTTGTTCTCCCCTCACTTATTTTTTATATATTTTTCTTCCATCCGTTTTTCGATTTTCTCAATCTGCTTCTTATCTCTTAAGATTTCTTCTTTGTTCCGCTTTAATAATTCTGAAAATGACACTCTTTCTTTTTTCATAAAAAATTCTCCTCTCTTGTCTTCGTGATTAATGAAAAAACCTTTACCATTTGTGGTAAAGGTTTTTGTGGTAGAAAATAAATAAAAGACCTTTACCCATGGTAAAGGTCTTGCTAACAACGTTATAGTTGCCAACAAAGCCGAGAGTAATGTAACTCCGAAATGACGACTTTGTTGTAAAAGCTACTCCCCTTTAGGAGATGAAATTATTTAACTATTAAGACTAATATAATATAGACCGACTATTAAGTCAATAACTTTTTTAGCATCTTATCGATTTTTGATTCGAACTACGTTTCCAGTCATTTCATGATTAATCTTCCTGATGATGGTACACGAAATCATAGGTAAGTTCCTTATTTTTAATCGTAATGGTGACCTCTTGAATCCCATCAGCAGAAATAAAGGTTCGGCTGTTTGTTGTGGTAGAAACAAGCTCGTAATGCTCTTGGATTTTTTTATAATATTCACTTATAATGTCCGGAGCTCCCCTTTCCCATAGATATATTTCTTTATGAGGATTAATTGAAATTGGTTTTATTCCAACTGGATATGGCAGCGTACCGTATCCGTGTTTTACATAGAGTTGACCTTGATGCTTTATCGGGTTCTTCCCTTTTATGTTTAGAGTCGCCATTGCTTGAAAAATTTCAGCAAATTCCAATTGGTTGTAGTCAAATGTAAAATGTAGCCATGTTTCATCCATCAGTGGGATAAAAAAGTGATAACGCAATGCCACGTTTTCCATTTTTTTATGTTCGATGTACATCTGAGTTGGATACGGGAAATTTTCGAGGTTTTCTTCTACAAACATTGCCGAAGTTGCTGCAATGGTGTTTTTTTCTGTAAGTGTCACTTTATTAATTGCCCCAACCTGAAGAGGTTTATTTTTTCGAAAAATTGCCCAACCATCATTTTCAGCTTTTCTTACTTCGGTATCTGGAAGATCCCAGCTAATAACCTTAATGATTTCTTCGGGCTGTCCTGCAATTTGCTGTTGGGAATTTTCTAATAGCGCCCAAAGGAAACTACCCAAAATGAAAAACAAAAGACCAGTTGCTAAAATACTCTGCCAATAGGATGTTTTTTTGGACACTTTTGGGTTTAGGATGGTTTTTTCTAGTCTAGTCCTTGTTGTAGCTTTTTCGAATGGGGTTGGTTTGAATTTTTGAAGTTCCTTCCATTGATAATCAAATGGACTGCTGTTGTTTTCCTTCATGCAAATCGCCCCCTTTATTGGTTGATTTTCTTAATTCTTGCAAGGCTCTAGAGAGTGTTTTACGAACTTTCGTTTCAGACCAATTGAGAATTTCAGCTATTTCTTTTGTTGGACATTCTTCCATTTTCACTAGGGTAACAACTAACCGATAGTTTGGTTTTAATTTTTGAATGGCTTGTAGTATCTCTTCAATGGACTCTTTCGTTTCGATTAGTTCTTCGACGTTCGTCGTGCATTGAATTTCTTTTTCGATGCTGAATAATGAGAATAAGCTCCTTCGTTTCCGTTTACGAATTTCATCAATGACGATATGCTTGGCAATGCCAAACAACCATGTTTTAATACTAGAGCGATTTTCAAAATTACTACTGGAAGTAAAGGCACGAACAAAAGTATCATGAACGAGATCCTCGCAGCTTTGCCGATCCCCCAACATGAAATAGATAAATCGATAAACGTCTTCGTAATATAATTCGTACCATTCGAGTACGAGTTTATGCGCGTCGCTATCGTTATAGTTAATATTGGCGCTATTGCGCAATCCTCTCACCTACTTCCCTTCATTTATCTATCAGTCGTTTTACATCGGAAAATGTGACGAATATTTTTTAAATATTTATTTAGAATCTAAATGAATAAAAAAACGCCAAATCAATTTGGCGTTTTTTTCTATTTTACCGAACGGAATTCTGAGAATGGATAGTAAACGAATTCTAGCTTTCCGACAATATCATCTTTTTTAATGAGTCCTAGGCCATTGCGGCTGTCCATACTGACGAGACGATTGTCCCCCATCACATAATAATGATTGGCAGGAACGGTAATCGGTTCGATGTCGTCTGTCAAAAATAGACCCATTTGTTCGGCAACTTCACGGTTGTACGATAAATAAGATTCTTCGACCACTTTGCCATTAATAAATAGTTGATCATTGCGAACTTCAATTTTGTCCCCTGGAATTCCAATGATTCGTTTTACATAATTGTCTACATCACCTTCGATGATAACAATTTCACCTCGATGAAACCCATTAACCGCAGCAATTTTGCTGACAAAGATTTTTTCTTGATTATGTAGGGTTGGCTCCATTGATGCACCTTCGACGATATAAGGGGCAAAAATAAAGGTTCTAACAATCAGTACTAATCCTAGTGCAATTGACAATGAAAACATCCAACTTTTCAATTCTGCTGAAATTCCAGATTTAAACATTTCCCAACAACCTCCGTACTTTATAAAATATATTCCATTTGAATATCTAGCGGTTCTCTTTTAAGTATTTGTTGATTGATTTCGGTGGCATAGGTGCAGCCAAGTGAACGATAAAAATGCTGAGTTTCTATTGATGGATGTGCCGCAATATACAGTTTTTTTGTACCAATACCTTTGGCTTTTTCACAGATGAGCTGAAATAATTTCTTGCCTACACCTTGACCACGATATTCATTAGAGACATGAATATAAGGTAGCTCTCGATATTGATTTTCGGAACCAAACTGCTCGCCTTCAATATTGGCAAAACCAACTAGTCCGTCATTTCTAAATGTACCTACAACGATTCCGTCTGTTTGTAAACATTTTTCCAATTCAGCTATCACTTGTGCCTTTTTCTCATCAGTCCAATTATCGATAAAGTAATCGTTTTTAAGTCTAAATTGATGACCATCTTTATACCAGACTACTTTCGTTTCTTGGTAGCGGTTAAAGCTTTTTAAAAGATTAGCATGTATATCGGCTAACTGTAAAGTCATGCACTCTATATTATCACAATTTTCCATAAAATCACCACCCAGAAATCTTTTTTACCATCATAACACAAACAGAACATTGTGAGATTTGATTTTTTCATAAAACTTGATGACAGTGTTCTCTGAAAAAATCTTCATAACTTCCACACAAGTTCCCTATAAATTCTCCACAAAAGTACCTTACTATAAAAGTATCTTAATTAAGTCTTAGGGCAATAAGAGTCCTAAATCTTAAAAACCTTCCCATAATTTGATTGGTACCGATTGTACCAGTCTTTTTTTTGTCTTTCACTCATTTTCTTTATCCGTCATATCCTTCACACATACAAAAAAAGAGACCAATCCTGTTTCGAATCAGTCTCTTTATGTTTGGTTTTGGGATTACTTTGGCTTTTTTGTTTTCGTTTTTTCTCTTACGGATAAAAGAAACTACTTAGCGGAAAATAAAAGACCAAATCGCTCACCGATTTGGTCTTAACGTATACTAAATATTAATCTTCGTCTCTCACATTCGGTCTTACTGGAGTTAGTTCTTCAGAAGCCTCGGTTTGGTAATGTAGATGTCTATGCCCTCGACGTCCACTATCGCGGTCAGGCAGAATATTATTAGCTAAGTAACGATGGAAAAACAGCTCGAATACTCCGAGAGCCAATGCCGAGGTAAAGGCTTCGCCCATCATATCGTCGCCGTAGGTCAAATTATTGGCCATCCACCAAATTACCAGAAACGCTAGACCAAAGTCAACGAGTGTGGCAACAATATTATTGGTTCTTGGCAAAATGAACATGTCGCCAATTAGATATGCCGCCAGTGTCACAACCAATGAAATTAGAAAAACATTCCGAAAGGCTACATCGTTAAAAACCCCAAGGATAATATACAAAATAGCAAGGGTTGCAACAAATTTAATCAACAAAGCTTTAACATGTTTCATGATGTAATTCCTCCTTTGAAGTTTATTTTTGCTTTTTTTCAGGTATATTATTCATTGCTTTGGTGATATTTATACAGAATTGATTTTCTTCAAAAAGGAGAGCAAGTAATGGTAAACAAGAAGGAAAAGCCAGTTCCAAACATATCGGGTACCTACCAAATTGCCGATGATGGACGACAAGCCGATTTAGAAGATGCTGAAAAGCATGCAAAGTTAGATGAAGAATCAAAGTATTACGCGCGGCTTTTTATGGAGGATTAAATGTAAAAAGGATAGACACGAGGCGTCTATCCTTTTTTATGATTAGTCTATATACGGTTCCATCCTATTTGAATTTATGAATGATGATAAAGACAAGCACGCCGAGAAATGCATATTGGATTAAATAATTCACCAATAAATATTTCCAATTTTCTTTCCTTAAGTATTCAATTAGCCTTTTCTCATACGCTATTTGTGGATTTTGCATTCGCATTTTTTCAAGTAACGCTGTTATTTCCCTTCTTGAGTACCAATATATTGGAAAACGACCAAGTTCTTGTTTTTTATCAAAAGCCTTATCCGTTTCACCAAAAAAGGCAACCATATAATTGCTGTTAAATTGGGACGGTCCAATAATTTCGATGACTTCAATTTGTCGGAAAGGAACAGCAACTCCTCTTTTGATTAAACCGTTAATAACAATAGATGTATCTTTCACTTCGACCGTTGACACAAGATAATTGATGATTTTAAAGATAATGTAAGCTACGCCAATGAAGACGATAGTTTTTACCTGTAATCTTGGAACATATAAATGAGCTAATAATCCGATAATAGCAACATGTGCCCCAACCACTCCAAGCATGGAAAGATATTTAAATAGAGGGACTTTGATAAAATTTTTCATCTTTTAATTCCTTTCAAATGTGTTTTCTCTATTATAAATAAAAATATCTTTCGTGAATAGATTTGAAAATCAGACTTATGCTAATGGCAAAAAGAGGTGATTACTATCAGAATCGTCTTGGCAAGCATATTGCTGTTTTTTTCATTTATTCCGCACAGCTTCGTCGAGGCTGAAACTCCCGCATACGCAAAATGGGGAAGGGTTGCGATGAAGTCCACCCATGAAAAATATCCGAAAGCGGAGATTATTGATTATCTCCATATTGGCCGCGTGGAGGGTAATAAAACATCCACAGAAAAATTCAAGTTATGGTTAAAGGAAAAAAATAGGGAATTTGGTGTGTTCGTCGATGTTGTGTTTGAAACAAAAACGGATAAACTGGTGAAGGTAACGTTTAAAGAAGTAAATCGCTGACTGGTATAGCTTAGGGCTATACCAGTTTTTTCGTGAATAGCCTAAAGGGAATAAATAAAATTATGAAAGTGACAATTGCTAAGATTTCTAACGGCAAAATATATAATGGCCAAGGTCCCAAAAAGTCTAATATCGATGGGTTAATCGGTTTTTCCGAGATGTACATATAATTACTACCTATCATTAAGTTTAGGACAAAGATAAGGGCGGCATAAATGTTTAGATATACGTATGCCTTGCAGACACTTTTCCAGGTAGGGCGATATTGCTCCACGAAAACCATAAACAGATTCGCAACTACTATGCCTCCGTGTGAGATAAAGAAATGGGTATACCGATAATGAGGAAAAGTGTACATGCTGATGTCCGGTGTCAACATCGCTTGAAGAGCGCTTCCTACTCCCGCAAAATAGGTGAACTCAAATAGTTTGTAACTTTTATTTATTAGCAATACGGCGGAAAGAATTAAGGATATGCTGCTAAGATGTAACGGTAAAGAGTATTCGATTGACCATTCATCAATCCACCAAATCCACCATTGCAAGCTAATTTCCGAGGCAATAAGAATAACCGCCAACCCCAAGCGGGCAAGGCGGTTGAAATGATGTACTGTGAGTTTTTGGCGAAATAGGAAAATGATCAAGTTTACAAGGGCCAGTGTCAATAAAGTTAGCCAATGTGTAGAAGAGAATAATACAAACGCCCCGTTGCCTTCCGCTGAAAAGTATTTTGCCAATAAGATCACCATCGTTGGTTTTAGTTTCATTATTCCTTAGTTGGGTTGTTAGCATACATCCAAAGTTTGCTAAGATTAGGTAGATTTCCCCTCTATATTCCTAAATATTTACCTTATTGTCGTTTATTTTTTACCAAAGACAGTATCATAATGGTGCTAATAATGAATGCAGTCCCCAGCCATTCTGCAAGTTCGAACGAAACTTGGAGCCAAATAACGGATAAAACGGCTGCTGAAAGCGGTTCGATACAGGCAAGTAAGCTCGTTTCCGAGGCAGTAATGTATTTTAAGCTTTCAAGGTAACAATAGAAGGCGATTAATGTTCCAAATAGGACAATAAACGCGACAGCTAAAAACGTGGTCAATGACCAGTCGCCTTCGATAGTCCAAGGTGGATGAATAAAGCTGAAGCTAATTCCACCTATGAGCATCCCCCAGCCGATGACGATGACTGAGCCCCATTTGGCTAATAATTTGTAAGGCTGCAGGGTGTAAAATGCCAAAGCAACAGCTGATGCGAGTCCCCAAAATAGCGCAATCCCCGAAATGGAGAGGCGCTGAATGCTTCCCTGCGTAACAAGGAGAAATGTGCCTACTAAAGCAAGACCAACTATTAATAATTCCCTTGGCGTAGGAAATCGCTTGGCAACTGCAGCCAGATAGAAGGTAATCATAGCTGGTGCTACATATTGTAAAACAGTTGCCGTCGCCGCATTCGAATGTTTGATGGCAGCAAAATATGTATACTGGACGGCTAACATCCCGAGAATACTAAATAACAGGAGACTGACGACATCGTGCTTATTTTTCCAAATATTAAAGACATCTTGCCTATCTTTTCCACTGGTAGCTAACACCAATAAAATAATGCCAGAAAATAATAGCCGAATGACAACAAGCCACTCTGGACTAAAGCCTCTATGCTGGAATAAATATTGAGCCACTGTTCCCGAGATTCCCCACATCGTGGCCCCGATAAGCACTAGAGCCATTCCTCTTGGTCTTGGATTCCATAACGCTATATTTTGTGTCCCCATGTTTTCCCCTCGTTTTTTCGTCAGATATATCAATCAAAAAATTCCATATGGCTCTTTTCATTTTTATAGTAATCTAGTCTGTCCTGTAGGGTCCCGGTGTGAAATTCAAATTTATGACCATCCGGGTCGGTAAAGTATACAGACTTTTTATCCTTTTCGTCTCTTGTTCTACCGGGTAGAATTTTGACGTTCAGCTGCGTTAATTTGGCATAAATTTTATCAAAATCAGCATCTTCAATAGAGAAAGCAATATGTGTATATGATTGGTGAATTTCGGTTCGCATGATATCCTTTTCCTCGTTTAAAGCAAGCCATATTCCATTTAGATCAAAATAAGCGGTGGTTCTTCCTTTTACTAAAAGCTTTGCATTAAAGACTTGTTGATAAAACTTGATCGAGTCATCTAGATTAGATACCGAAAATAATAGGTGATTTAAGCCGTTTATGGTCATATCAATTTGTCACCAGCTCTATTCAGAATTTTATTTCTATTCTACAACAATATGATGTTAAATTTATACAAAAATGTATCTTGTTTTGGATAATACATGTATTGACCATGGGAAGGTGTTTTTGAGGAAAGTTACTACGATTTTTTTAAGTCAACATGTTTTCAAAAAATAAACATTGAGGAAATTAATGGTACTATGTCTAGCAACAGTCTTGGCTATAAATAAAAAACCTCCCTATGGAAGGTCACAATCTCTGCTCCATATTTGATTTACATCAACCAGCTATCACAGCCTTCCTATTTTAATTTATTGGCGCTTTCGAACATTTCCTTCATAATTGGTATGATATCTGGTTCTGGATGATAATAATCGTTGTCAACTTGATTATGTGTGAATGAAAACGTCATTCTCTCTTTCTCATAAAAAGCGACAGAATAAAGGAAACCGACTCGTTCCTCTTGGTTTTCATCAGGAACGTATAAAATTGCTTTTATCTTATTCAACCATTGTTGAACCTCTTGACCTTCATTTAATTCTCTTCTCTCACCAGTACTCCCATCCAGGATGGTAATTTTATCAACATTTGTAATATTACCTGGATAGAATTCTCCAATCGTTTTCGGCTCTAGTCTCGGATGCCAAATAGCAAATCCGATGAATAAAAAAATCGCTGCTACTATGATAGCTACTTTCGCCTTGCCCATTGGAGTCCCCCCTTAACATTGGCAAACCATAAGGTGATTACCGTCTGGATCTTTAAAATTAAACCAATGATTGTGTTCAATACCAGTTGTTAGTTCAACTTCCTTTTTTTCCATATAGATAAAGGCAGCCTCGATATCAGTTGTATTAAAGTGAAAGGCTGGCACTTTGAAAGTATTTTCAGCAGTGTAGATTTTACTATCCAGTACAATTCCAGCACCTTTCATTGGCAAAACATATAAATGATCAAACAGAATTTCCCCGTCCGATGGTAAACCTAATAGGCTACAATACCAATCTCGAGCCGCTTCAATATTGCTTACTGGTATAAAAATCGTGCCAACTCTATTTAAAATTGGATTCATTTCCCTAACATCCTCCCTAAAGTTCAATCCAAAACCTCTTTACGACATTTCCATCCTCTTCGATAAAATCCTCATCTGGAACTCCGCCATTGTTGAGGATGGTTTTGAGTGAACCGATATTAGTTGCATCACAGGTAACTAGTACCTTTTTAATTCCAAGTTCTCTCACCACTTCTAATGACAGGGATAATAGCTTTGTAGCATAGCCTTTTTGTCTTTCGGTTGGACGGATTCCGTAGCCAACATGCCCGCCACGCTCGAGCAGTCTTTGGGTTAAGCTGTGCCTAATATTGACGGCCCCCAGTACTTTGTTACTTTCATTGACCAACCAATAAGTAGAGTCCTTCACCCAACCTTCTGGTATGTTCTCGCCACTTTCATTGTCTCGAAAAAATTGTAGCAAGGCATCAAAGTCAGTCGGATCCATTGTGATGACCCATGGCACCATTGTCTCGCCACTTTCCTTCCAATCATTGTAAAAGGATAAGTATTCCTCTCTAAGCTCTTTAGTAGGTTTTGAGAGTCGTAGTTCTGCCTCCACAAGTGCCACTCCTGTTCGCAAATAAATTTTCGTTAGTTTATCACAGGTTTGGGTAAATTGGAATAGTTTTCCGTAATTGTTTTTCGCATCCGGTCGGCAATTATTTAGAGTCATCGCGGGGATTTTCCTAGCCGTTCGGCTACTAGTTGTCTTTGTTCTACTGGGAGATTTCGGGCTTATCTTTCATACCTTTTTACAAAAAATATGGTAATATTAAGAAAATCTATGTATCTATTTATGATGTAAGATGGTGAGATTGATGGAAATTAGAAAAGCGTCTGGGGACGACTGGAATGAATTATGGGAGCTTCTCTATTTAATGGGAAAAACTGATAACGAGGACAATGTGAAACTACGATTTTTGAACATGTTTGATGATAAGCAACACTTTATTCCCGTTGCCGTACTGGATGGAAAATTAGTTGGCTATGGCTGGGTTCAAGATTATGGATTTCACCTGCGTTCAGGTAAAAAAATTAGTCGGATGAATGATTTGTTCGTTCATCCTGAGCACCGTCGCTCGGGAGTGGCAACGGCATTATTTTTGGCCATTAAGGAATGGGCTAAAGCTAATAGGACTAATTGGTTACAATGGAACTCTAGCCCAAGCGCAGTTGGTTTTTATCAGTGTTTGGACCTCTCACCTCTCGTTGAAGAGGATAATTATCCGTTTTTTGAGGTTGAGTTCTAGATTTAGTCGCATAGGATGATTGTGAAGGGAGTGCTGCTTTTTGGTTACTTGGTTTTTTATTGGATTCATTCTGTTAATTCTGGGGCTGGCTCTATTTATTGACTGGAATCGTAAAAGAACGAACAACAATCCTCATATGACTATTCATCCAGGCACCAAACCAGGCGAAAGCTCGAACTATATGATGGGAGATAGTCCTAAGGATACGGGTGGCGGAATTTAGGGATCAAAAAATGATCAAAATAGTGTTAGCGATGGTTGTCTATACTAAAATTGCCACATCTTCTGGCGGTTTTGGTATAGAGACCGATATTCATTTTTTAAGGCATTTCTCTGGATCAATTTTAACAATCTCCCACTCCCCTTTCGCCGCCCTTTTAAATTGCGAGATTAGTACATCCGTATCATTCGTTAACTGAAAAAAAACAAACCTATATTCCGCTCCCTCTGTACCCAAAAATTCAATGGTTTTTACATATCCCTCTTGGTTAGTCGGCCGACGCTTTTTCACTAATTTACACCACCCACCGTACATGATATCGACCACTGCTTCTGCATCATGTTGCCAGAGATGGTAAGCCGCACATAAGAAATCCTCCCCATACAACTTCATATCGTTAATTCTATAAAGCCCTTGATCTTTTACCAGATTTACATATCCATAATAATATGCAAAATAGGTAATCCCTTTCGACGAGCCTTCTATCGTTTCAAGTTCTACAAAATAATCCACTCCACCCGTTTCCCTAGGAAGCATATTGATTTTTATTAGATTAATATGAGCAATCCCCTCAAACGACTTGAGGTAATCATCGTAAGAAGTTCTGTTTTTGTAATGAGTTGTAAAAAAATTATATGCAATCGGATATGGCTGATTAGCATATCCAACTGTTCCACAGCCACCTGTTTGCTGCATCGCCAAGTTGGACGCCTCTCGTAAAACACTAAAATAGTTAAGAACAGTTTCATCTGGTGTTCGAATGATCGATGCTGGGAGTTTAATTTCGTCGTAGTTTTTATCATAAAATGGGTCAAAAAACTGATAGCTTGCAATTAGGGTATTTTTTATCGGAAGGCAGGAAGGGCGGAAATATTTTTCAAGATTTCGAGCTCGGTTAGTTGAAGTGGAATTTCTTTCTACAGGTTGGCCAAATTGCTGTGGCTGATATTTAGCACCCATGAGGAGCGTAATTTTATCCGTATCATCCCTTTGTCTTCTGAAGTTTTTCCAAAATCGCATTATCCCTCACCCACCCTTTCCACTACAATTGAGTCTGGTGATTACTGATTTTGGTACCAATATGCTCACCGGTACAGATTTTCCCCATGACTCCGGATTGATTAAAATTAAAAATATGTACTGGGAGATTGAAGTCTCTTGCTAGAAGTAGGGCGGATTGATCCATGACCTTGATGTTATTTTTCACAACATCATCATAGGCCAAATAATGATACATTTTGGCGTCTCGTTCAAGCGCTGGATCGGCCGTGAATACCCCATTTACACCTCTTTTCGCGACAAAAAGCGCATCACAATTAAGCTCAATTGCTCTTTGTACACTTGGATAATCAGTTGTGACAAACGGCTGGCCGTTTCCACCGCCAAAAATAACGATGTAGCCCTTCTCTAGATGGTGGATGGCCTTCAACCGGATATAGGGCTCGGCAACGGACGGAGCAGGGACTGCGGTCATGACACGTATTTCTCTGTCTGTTTTATTTTTCAAAACACCACGGAGCATCAGACTATTGATGATTGTTCCAAGCGTTCCGATATTATCCGCTTCAACGCGGTCGATTCCCCATTCTCTAGAAAGATTACCACGAAAAATATTGCCACCGCCGATAACAACAGCTACCTCGACACCTGTAGAAATTAACGACAATAATTCATTCACGATATGTTCAAGGTTCTTAACTCCAAAACTGTTCCCTTGTTCATCAGCTAAAGCACTGCCGCTCAATTTCACTAATATTCGTTTATAGCTCAATGGTATCCCTCCCATAAGTTCCACTGTTTATAAACTTATTCGCAGCCATTTTGATTAAGACTTTAATTCGGGAGATTGATTAGTTACAAATTAAAAAAAACAGACCCCACCTGGTATTCGATAAGATTTGTAAATATTAAGTCCAACGGCTTTCACATTTTGTTTAAGATTTCATTCTGCATACATTCGATTAATAAGCCTCTATCTCCTGGAAAGGAAAGCTCAAGCCCCTTCAGTTCATCGATTGATTTCCAGGCAATATCATAGATAAACTGATCTGGATCTTGGATGGCCATCCCACCGCCAACTAAATGGACGGTAAAATAGTGAATTTCCACATCGAATTGATCTTCTTCGTTCATTTCCTTTTTGACATAGTATGGCTTAACAATTTCAACCTTGTAGCCGGTTTCTTCTTCGAATTCTCTTACACAACATTCTTCAAAGGATTCTCCTTCATTTTTACCACCTGAAGGGACAGACCATTTCTTCACTTCTTCAGGTGTGCCTTGGAGCACCATCAATAACTCGCCCATTTCATTGATAAGAATACCTGCTCCCCCGTAATATTTCTTCATGCTTTTTAGCCCCGTTCTAAAAATTTAATGAAAACCCAATTAATTAAGTTTATCTGTTCTTACATTGCCTTCCAGTATACGGGGAATAATACCACATCTTATAGGGTTTTGGTGTATATTTAACAGTGTTAACTCACTTGAAGGGATTGAATTTGATGTTTATTAAACTGACAAAAGACCAACAACAATTGATGATTGCCGACATTCAAAGATTTTTTTCTCAAGAAAGAGATGAAGAAATTACTGAGTTTGCAGCGGAAAGAGTGTTGGACTTCTTCAAGAAATCATTAGCTCCACATTTCTATAATGCTGCAGTTCATGATGTTAAGCATGTAGTCGAGCAGCAATATTCCTCTTTGGAAGAGGAAATCCTTACGTTGGAACTTCCAATAAGAAAATAACTGATTGTAGAAGAGTGAATAAATTTTCACTCTTTTTTAATGGATTCTATCGGCGGATTTAGTTCCCCATCATCGAACCGATAGTCTTGAACATGAATTTTAAAAAGAAAATTTGCAATCATAAAAAGGATTAATAGGATGATGGTAAGAGATAAGTAGAATGCGGTTTTTATTGTGATTTTGAAAATGTTTGACTCAATAGATTTATCCATCCAATTCAAATGATCTCCCTCACTTTGATTTTTCAAATGCAAAAATCTCGTTAACTCGATAAGAAAAAGTTATCACTATTCATTAAAATTTAAAAATTTTCTAATACACCAACTTGGAATATACTGTCATTAAGAGGTGATTTTATGGAATATATTTTACTTTTTTTCATAGGAATCTGTGCCACAACTCTCGGCACGCTGGCTGGCGGCGGTGGTCTCATTAGTCTTCCTGCCATGTTGTTGCTGGGGATTCCCGTCCACTCAGCAATTGGGGCAAACAAGGTATCCAATACAGTTAGTTCATTTTCAAGTTTCTTTCATCTTTATAAAAAGAAGCAATTAACCCTTAAGGAATCTATTTGGATCATTCCTGTTAGTATTGGCGGCGGGATTAGTGGTGGTTTTATCGCTTCAAAAATTTCCGCTGAAAACATGTATATTATTGCTATTATTTTACTCATTTTCGCTTTTATTACATCTTTTATTGGCAAGAGCGGTTTTACTGGTGATGAACCTTTGAAACCGACCAAGATTAGTATTCCGGGGCTGTTCGGTATCGGAATTTATGACGGAATGTTTGGACCCGGCCAAGGAACGCTGATGCTCTATCTTTTTGGTTATTTAAGGGTTTCCTATTTACGAGCCGTTGGTTTTGTCCGCCTTGCAACTTTTTCAAGTTGTTTCGGTGCCGCGATAACGTATATCGCCACGGGTAAAATTATCTGGCCAGTGACCATCGCTCTTCTGTTGGGTTCAGTGACGGGGGCTCAGATTGGGGTACGAATTGCGGAGAAACTAAAGCCGAAATTTGTAAAACCGATATTGCGAGTAGTGACGGTAGGTTTGATTGTCCAAATCTTTGTGGAGCATGTACTTTAGAATAATTGGTCGAGTGGTGGATTCCTATATTTTAGGGATTGGCGGTGTTTGGGAATCCACTGGGGCTTTTCATTCCTAAACTTGGGTGCTTGTATTGAGTTTGAGAATTACTCCCCCATGTTATTCCCAATCTCAACTTAAATCTTAAAGTTTGGGAATTACTCCCCCAATGCTTTTCCCAATCCGCATCTGCTGAGAAAATGTCTCATCCGATTACTCGCTCCAAATGCCAAATACTTTTCTCAACCGAAGTCTCAATGTAACCAATTATTTGTTCCAGGGTAAAGACAGATAATCCAGCATCGATGGTCTCCTGTCCATACTCCATATCCCCCATTAACAACGGAATAAATGCCTCTACATCCTTCTTTTTCACCTCAGCCAAATCTAAAACAAAGTCACTCACATTTTCAAAAACAAAGCAATCTAATCTATAATGATTCAACAATTTCCCATTCAACAACCGGAAATCTTGATGGTACTGCCCCAACCTATTCGGGTTGACTTCAAGCCTATTTTTCAACCATGGCATGTAAAACCCTTTTAACCAAATATCGTCGGCAATCAAGTGAGAGTAATAGCCTAATAGATAGTCCGAATGACGGTACAACCGGTATTTCTCGAGAAAACCATTATAATCAATATTCCGAGTATAATCGCTGTGATCACCAGCATAAAAATGGGACATGTCCTTTGGTGAGACCGCATCAGGAGCTACCCCACCTAGTAAAAATGCTTGTTTACTTTTAATTGGTATCCTTTTCGTTATTTGGTCTGCGATAATTAAATGCATGACTCTCGAACCCATTTTCCACACTCCTTTGTAAAATAGCTTATCCTATACCCCTTTAGGTTCGATTAATCTTGACGGATCCTTCTTGATTATGTATTTCATCCCACTCGACATGGATTTCAAAGGTTCCTTCCTCGAAAAACAACGGGAGTTGATACTAATAGTCATTCCTGTTACCTCACTCAAAAAAATAAAAAGGAACTTCAGCGAAGCTCCCTTGATTATTTTCAATCTCTTTCTCTTGCCTTTTGTGTATCTCGGATATTCTTCTGAACCGTAATGGCTGCAAAAATGCTAAGAACAAAGGCCATTGCATAGAATCCCTTTTCGCTTAAGACAATACTGCCAGCGTTATACAAACCGATGGCCATTAATGAAATTGATACAATTAAGGCGACCCAACTAATACCATAATAAATATTGGTAACTGGTATTCCTTCTTCCTTATCTCTTACGGCTTTTTGCAAAGATACCGCCGAATAGAGGCCAAAGATTAACACAGCAAAGTAATATCCTTTTTCGTTCAGTTGCATGTCTGCGTTAAACAATCCAATAAAATAGGCAGAAACGCCGATTAGTAAGGCTGCCCAGGAAGCCCCTTTAAAGGCTGCCGTAGGTTCTCCTTCTTTTCGATCGACTTTTATTTTTACATCTTTTCTTTTATCTAATAAAACCTCATTGTCATTCGACATTGGATCTGCCACCCCCTTTATTTGTATCAAACAATAAAGACTCCCTCCCTTTCCAAAAATTATAATATAATTATTGGATAGGAAAAAGTCTTTTTTATCCGAATATTCTTTATACAGTTCCGGATGAGAATTTATTGGTAGCTATTCCTGTTTGAATTGGTATGTCCAGCAGCATAATTGCTGGCAGAGTGATTAATCCACCGTACATAATCCATCATCTGGATACATTCCAATGATTACAAACACAAAAAACAATTTCGAGATCGACGCCTAATAAAAACTCCCCCTAATACAAACAATATAGTTTACTTCAACAAAAAAGGGAGTTAGTTTGAATGAAAAAACTTCTTGTTTGCTTGGTTGGGATGTTAATCTGGACCAGTTCATCAGCTGAGGCTAATGTTTATAAGCGGTTTAAGTTTGAAAAAACAGGACAAGTTTTTTGGGAAGTAAAGACAAAGCAAAAATTGGTTGCTTTAACCTTTGACGATGGCCCTGATCCCATTTTCACACCACAAATCCTAGATGCACTAGCAAAATACGACGCTAAAGCAACCTTTTTTGTTATTGGTGCTGAAGCAGAGAAATATCCAGAAATCATCCGAAGGGAAGCAAAGGAAGGTCACGAAATTGCCAATCACACATATAGGCACCATTTTCGCGATCATTTTCAACCACACAAGCTAATAGATGAACTACAAAAAACCTCTAAAGTAATCGAAGAAATTAGTGGTCAAACGCCTTCTCTATATCGGCCACATTCCGGTTACTATAATGAAAACATCGTCAACACTGCCGTTAATAACGGTTATCGAGTCATCTTATGGTCATGGCACCAGGATACAAAGGATTGGAAGAGACCAGGTGTTGGGAAAATTACACAAAATGTTGTTTCGGACACCAAGCCTGGGGATATTGTGATTTTTCATGATGCTGGTGGAGACCGCAAGCAAACGGTAAAAGCAGTGGAAAATATTCTTAAAATTCTTTATCAGAATGGATATAAATGCGTGACAGTCTCTGAAATATTGCAACAATCCGACTCTATTTTCACAAGTCCACAAAATATCGTAAATTAAAATAAGGGTGATGTGCATTGGCACCACCATCCTTATTTTAGAAATATTGTACACCCTTGCGGAAATGTCTTCGTACGCCTTCCGCTAGGGTAAAAAAGCCCAGAATGACTAGGGTTATCGCTAAACCTGTGAAAATTGGTATCCACGGGGCGCTAAAAATATCATGCATTAGTGTTTCAAACAACAATGGCCACGCGTTCGAAGTATTTTGTAATTCATAAACAGGAATGTTCATGGCATTAATCGCCTGAACCTGATGTGATACATAAATTCCGATAATACCTAACTGGCCAATGATAAACGTGGTTCTACCTAAGTCAAGAATCACATTTATCAGAAGTTCTGGATATAGGACTGGTAGATAATAATTTCTCATTAGTTGAACGGGCCTTGTCCCAAGTGTAATGGCTGCTTCAATATACGGCTTTTGCGAGATAATCATGACTTGCTGTTTGACCAACTCAGCTACCCTGCCCACATCTAAAAAGGCAATGATAAAAATCACCCATGTGATCCGGTGTTGAGAAAAAATCAAATATGGCATATTAATAAATAGGATAATCATAAAGATAGCCGGTACAAATGATAACGCCAAGTTTAAAAACTGAAGCAATCCATTAACAGCTTTTGAGTAAAAGGCAAACAGTCCCAGTGGAATCGCAATCAAATATCTCAAAATCGTTATACTTAAAATTAGTATCAACATATCCTTAGCCCCAACGACAATTCGACTTAGCAAATCCACCCCTTTGCGGTCAGAGCCAAACCAGAACTCACTAGAAGGTTTGAATGGTGGAATTAGTAATTTGCCTTCATCCTCGGACATAATCGCACCTGTTTTTGTTAACTCCTTATCAATAAAAGGTAAATGGGGTCCGATCAAACAAATAATCAGTAGGAGGCCCAGAAAAATGAGGCCCATTTTCAATTGTATATTTAATCTCAAGTTTCGCCTCCCTCCTTTGCTAAGAAATAAAAGCTTGCGATTTTGCTAAGCAGATGACTAATAAACACAATAAATGTGAAAACGATGATAAATCCGATAACGACACGAGTATCAATATTCATTAAGTCTAACGGTGTGAAAGTTCGTTTTATTTCAAAAGCCTTATAAAATCGGTAAGCACCGCCCCGATAGCCCAGTAAATATTCAACAATAAATAGATTGGATAGTAAATATAACACAATCGTGTTCATATGGCTGAAAATTTTTACCCAACAATTCCCCAACATATGACGCCAAATCACTTTTCGCAAGGAAACACCCTTGCTAAGCGCGGTGCGAATATAGTCCTGACCTGATTGCTCTTCCAGTACGGTTGTCGTGATTCTAGCAATATAAAAGAGGGAATACATAGATAAAAATAGTACCCCGAGAATTTTATTAGACCACGTTTCACTTCCATAGACGTCTATATGGGGGAATCCGTATGTAAACAGCACCATGATTAAAATTTGTGTCGATAGGATAATAAAGAAGTCGGGAACGGCCAAGAACGTCGAGGTTGTTCGTTCGCCCAATAGGGAAAATCTTCGCTTTTTCGTGGTAAAATCATAGATTCCTTTGGCAATTCCAAACAAAATACTAATGAAAATACTAGGAATGAAAATAATGAGGCTCTTTTTAAAATATCTCCAAACCTCGTATTCTACTGAAAGTAGGTGTACAGTCTGACCTAAACTTTTCTGCTCTACCACCTGGCGATATGTACGTACGATATTTTCCTTATAATCATCCCAAGAAAACGTTGTCATTCTTTCCTCATACTGCTTTTGAATTTCTACGTTGGATAACGATAGATCTACCCCAGCAAAACCTCTTGGCAATAATACAATCAAAACTAGTACAAGCGTTACAAATATCCACATTAAAAATAGACCAAGCAATTGAGAGACCAATTTCATGTGCAATAATCAACTCCTTTTTTTCGAAAAGAGGGTAAAAATAAGACGCAATACTACTGGAGAAAGTTTCACAATTCTGTCATTAATCTCTAGGGTCTTTAGTGTGCTATAGAGCTGGATTTGTCTCAAACAGCTTTTTGGGGCGTAAAAAAGAGTGCTGCTAGCAACATACAGCACCTTAAACGATAACCTATTTGAATTTTTTCGGGAACTGTTCACGATTCCATCGGTGAAAAAATCACCCATATGGATAAGGTGCTCCTCATTCTGATCAGCTTGAGTATCTTATGCTTTTTGTGTATAAAAATTTTATTTTTCGATTCTCGTCCAACGATTGGCATCGCGGGTGCGAAATTTTTCCATCACTTGATTATGGGCCTCTTCAAGGTCAATGTTCAAGCGATTGGCCATGCAAGAGATGACGAACATCATGTCAGCAAGCTCAAGCGCAATGGAGCCTTCTGCTTCTTCTTTCTTTTTTGGCTTTTCCCCATATAAATGATTCACTTCTCTTGCCAATTCACCAAGCTCCTCTGATAGTCGGACCACCAGTGTCATCGGCTGGAAATAACCTTCTTTAAATTGACTAATATAATTGTCTACGTCCTTTTGCATATCTTTTAGTGTTAAATCTTTCATTTTATTCACTCCGTTTTCTTTAGAAATATGTATTAGTTTGTCCTTAAATGGATATCTCTTTAGGACATTTTGCTTCGACAATTTCACTTTCGTTAAATTTTTATAAAAATGAAAATTGTATGGTAAGATGAACTTATCTTATAAAAAAAGGGGCTAACTGTATAGTGAAAAGCAATCTAATCAAACGATTAACTTCATATGTTGTCGTCGATACGCAGTCAAATGCAGATAGCGAAACTTGCCCTTCTACACCGGGGCAATTAACGCTTGGGAAAATGCTCGTTGAGGAATTGAAGAAAATTGGTATGGTTGAAGTCACCATGGATGAAAATGGGTATGTGATGGCTACTTTACCAGCAAATACGGAAAAGGATGTTCCTACCATTGGCTTCCTAGCCCATGTCGACACGGCGACCGATTTTACCGGTGCAAATGTGAAACCGCAAATCGTTGAAAATTATGACGGTAGCGATATTGTTTTAAACGAAGCGATGCAGGTCGTTCTTACAACTAAAGACTTCCCGCAAATGACTAATTATAAAGGTCATACGTTGGTAACAACCGATGGCACCACCCTCCTAGGAGCGGATAACAAAGCGGGTATTGCAGAAATCATGACGGCGATGGAATATTTGATTGGGCACCCCGAAATCAAGCATGGTAAAATTCGTATCGCATTCACACCAGATGAGGAGATTGGCCGTGGTCCCCATAAATTTGATGTCGCTGCTTTTAATGCCAAATTTGCTTATACGATGGATGGTGGTCCGCTAGGTGAACTACAGTACGAAAGCTTTAATGCAGCCGGCTATAAGGTCACTTTTAACGGGACGAATATCCACCCTGGGACAGCGAAGGGCAAAATGGTCAATTCGATGAAAATCGCGATGGAGTTTGCTAGTATGCTTCCTGCCGCAGAGGCACCTGAATACACGGAAGGCTACGAAGGCTTCTTCCATTTAGGCTCGTTTAACGGTGATGTCGAAAAGACCGTTCTGTCTTATATTATCCGTGACCATGATAAGGAAAACTTCCAAGCTCGCAAAGCTTTAGTTGAGCAAATTGTTGAAGAGCTTCGCGGGAAGTATGGCAAGAGCGCAGTTGAACTTGATATGAAGGATCAATATTACAACATGCGTGAAAAAATCGAGCCAGTCATGGAAGTTGTTAATATTGCCAAACAGGCACTGAAAAATCTCGACATTAAGCCAATTATTGAGCCAATCCGCGGTGGTACTGATGGATCTCAGCTTTCATACATGGGTCTTCCGACACCAAACATCTTCACCGGCGGGGAAAATTATCACGGAAAATACGAATTCGTGTCAGTCGATAATATGGAAAAAGCCACAATGGTGATTATTGAAATTGCTCAGTTGTTTGAGCAACAAGCCTAATTTGAAGTCCAGCCTTTTTTAATGGGGCTGGATTTTTTATTTTGCTCTTCCTTGGTTGATACTTTTTTAGTGAAACTGTCCGTAAGGAAAAAAATTCAAAAAAATTATATTTAGTACCTTGCATTAATCAGTACTGTGTATTATGATAACAAATGTGGAAGCAATTGCTAATTTTTTTTGCATAGGTATTATACATCATTCAGTAGTGAATGTTATAGGTGTGCTACGAAAGGAGGATTTTTCCTTTGAATGTCCAATTTAAAAAAGGAGTCCTAGAATTATGCGTGTTAATTTTAATATCCAAAAAGGATCAGTACGGTTATGAATTGGCGCAAAATATTTCTAGTAAAATCGAAGTCGCGGAAGGAACTCTGTATCCTTTGCTAAGAAGATTAACGAAAGAAGATTATTTAACAACATATTTAGCTGAATCAACAGAAGGTCCTCCCAGAAAGTACTATTCGTTAACCACTTATGGTCGGGCGTATATGAAATTATTAGTGGACGAATGGCAAGAGTTTTCTAGTGCAGTAAATCAATTTATTGTGGAGGGTATGGAAAATGGTGAAGAATGAATTTTTGGATAAACTGGAGTATTTGTTGAGTAGAGTTCCAGAGCAAGACCGTCGGGAAATGCTTTATGATTACCAGGAACATTTTGAAATTGGCTTGGCGAACGGGAAAAGTCAGGCTGAGCTGATTGCTGAGTTGGGTGACCCACATGTGATTGCCCGTGACTTGTTGGCAGATTATCGGATTGTCAGGGCGGAAAAGGATAAGACACCATCGAATATTGGTCGGGCGATTATCGCAGCCATTAGTTTAAGCTTTTTTAATCTAGTATTTATCGTTGGGCCTGTTGCGGGACTTTTTGGAGCGTATGTGGCTTTATGCGCTACATCATTTGCTTTAACCGTTTTTCCGCTGGCGATTATGGGAGCGTATTTTTTCGATTACAGCTATGAAACATTTGCCGTCAATTTTTTCATTTCATTAACGTCGTTTAGCCTTGGTGTGCTGATGAGTATTGGGATGATTTATGTAGGCAAGTTTTTCTACAATGTAGTCCTTCGTTATATTAAATTCAATGTCAAAGTGATAAAAGGAGATCGAGGCTATGAAAAAGCTAGTTTATAGTATGCTATTTTTATTTGTTGTTGGAGTTGTCGGGACATTGGTTTCCGTTAGTGCCTCCGGCGGATTTTCAGTGAAAACCTGGGGTATTCATGATGAGGTTCAAGTAAAAAGTGCGGATATTAGTCGAATTGAAGTGGATTTATCTGGTTCGGATGTGGCGTTACATCCAACTAATGGAGATGAAATCACTGTTGAATTGAACGGGAAAATTAGTAAGAAACATAAGAAAAAGGTACGATTAGATGTCGAAGAATCCGGCAACACCCTCAAGGTTGGTATTAAAGGGCTGGACCAAATTTTTCTAAATGTTGGGGTGCTCATCCTCGATACGAATGTGGAAGTATTTTTACCACAGAAAATTTATGATTCTATCAAAATAAACACTTCATCCGGGGATATTACGGTTCAAGAGTTCAAAGCAAAAGAATTTATTTTGGAAGCTAGTTCAGGAGATATGCTGATTCGTGACCTTCACAGTGATCAACATCGATTCCAGACCTCATCCGGCGAAATGGAGCTGTCGAATGTGTCAGGTGATATTGAAGCAAAAAGCTCGTCGGGTGATATTATCATCAAGTATGAAAATACGAGCGGCAATCTCAATGCGAAAACGAGCAGCGGCGACATTTCCATTGAGTTCCATGAACAGCCTGATTCCTTGGCGATTGATTTTAAGGGTAGCTCCGGTGAAGGCCAAATTAGCTTAAACGGCGTCAATTATCAGGAAAAATCAGAGCATTTGATTCGTGGCGTGATTGGCTCTGGTGATTTTAAAATAAAGGCAGAGACATCGTCAGGGGATTTCAGCTTACGATAAGACTACAAGTCTGCTACCGCAGGCTTGTTTTTATTTTATTTACCTATTTTGCAAGTTTATTTACCTTTTTTGAACAGATATTTACCGATTCCGATCATTTATTTAGCGATTTCACAATTATATTTACCTTTTTCACATTTCCGACACATTATTTCACCTCAAAAAAAGGCAGCGACCAAATCCGCTGCCTTTTGAGATTATTTCAATCTTATTTTCGCTTCCCCTTCTATCCAGCTTGGATAAGCGTTTATTTGTAAAGAAAGCGGCCCTTTTATCTTTCGCAAATTAGGGATATTAATGCCAAAACTTACAATCGTTTTGTCGTCCCGCCAACTTTTAGAAAAGGATTCAAATGGAACGAGATTTCCATCCCGATCATAGATATCATGAAAAATAAATGCAGGAAAGTCATTTGGGATAACCATAGGGAACTCGAGATAATTCCCCTTCACCGTTACTTCACGAAGGAGGTTTCCTTTAGGTTGCTGCAAAATTTTCTTCTCTGCTATATCGACAACGACAAACTCCTCGTTCTTATCAATCGCTTGAATCTTATTAACCACCAAATATAATTCCTTTGGTTGGCGGAAATAGTTACTTTGAAGATAAATAATTTCTTCATTTTCTGATATCGTTGTTCCTGTTTGCCCATTAGTGATTTTATTCCAAACTTCACCATTTTCATCAACAAGTCGTAAATCTTCGTAGCCAAGGATTTTTTTCGTATTATTTGGGTCCTTCTTTACATGTATAGCAACCCTTAGAGGATATACGGTTGCTTCTACAAAAGTGATTTTTTGCCCTTCCATTTCGATCGTTTTGTTTAGTTCAAATGTTTTCTTTTCAGCTACATTCTTCTGTAAAGTAAACGGAATCGAATAATCCCCTTGAGTATTTCCACTTATCTTTAATTTTAGGACTATATTATTCGAAGTTAGTGTTTCCTGATAGTAGTTATCTAGTACCCCATTGAAGGTCGTTTCCCCCTTATCCGAAAAATGGGAAGAGCCATAGGAGAAAACGCCTGCAGGAAATTCCCCACCATCTTGATACTCTAGTTTAGCTTCGTCAATTTGCAGTCGTTTTTGTTTTTTGGTAGATTCTAGACTGTAGAAAAGAACAATTCCATTCTCATCTGCAATCACCCCATCGATGGTGACTTTTAGCCCATTCTTCTCATCAGTTGCACCAATTTCCTGATAATAGTCATTTTCGATTGCCGCCATTTGCCCTTTGTCAAAACGGATCAAATCAACAATTTTTTCCATTCCGGGGATAGTGGTTATATAACCGGCAAAGGCTGGTGATAGACGGACAGATGCGAAAAATCCAATCATTAGTACGGCGGCTACGACAAAACCATATAACCATTTGGATCGGTGGCGGCTTGGCTTATTCTGCTCTTCCAGTTTTGCTTTTTGAAAACCAGCCATGATGGCTGCATCTAGTGAGTCTACTGAAACAGGTAGATTATCGACCATTTGTTTATACTCTTTCAGTCTATCTTCCTCTTTGTTAAACATGAAGATTCCCACCTTTCTCTTCGAGTTTACCGCGCAGCATTTTTAAAGCTCTATTCAGCCACGTTTTCACGGTTCCTTCCGGACACTGCATCGAGTCAGCAATATCCTTTATTTTTAAATCATGAAAGTATTTGAGCATCAAGATTTCGCGGGAACGTTCGTCTAAGGAGAGCATCGCATCCTTTAGCTCCATTTCCTCGTGATTTTCGGATATACCTTGGCGCAGTAAGAATTCCTCATTTAATACTGTCCGCTTGTTCTTCTTCAGCTGGTCATTGCAATAGTTGATCATGATGCGAATCAACCATGTTTTAAAATAAGATGCCTCGCGAACCTGGCGGATATTTTTATAAGCACGATAGGTAACCTCCTGAATGGCTTCAAGGGCTTCATGTTCATTTTTTAAAAATGAACGTGCTGTTTTGTATAAATCAATTTTATAAGCTTGCATTAAAGCTAGAAATGCTTCGTCATCACCATCGATGGCTTTTTGTACAAATTGTTCCTCACTCAAGTTATTCCCCTCCTTGCCTTCCTAACTATTAGACCTGCAAGTTTGAAAAAAGTTTTATTGATTTGTATGTTTTGAAAAAAACTTATCCACGGTGGATAAGTTTATTTTTTAGGAGCGGTCAGTGGAAGTTGATCAATCAATCTTTCCGCAGCTCGACGGTACATATTGCTAATATTGGCTAATGAAACGATTAATAATATCTGTTCTAATAGAGGGTCATCCAATTCGCCGATTTCCTCATTTACTTCCTTGGCATGAACGGCAAACTCCTCTTGAAAACTGCCAGCATTCTTCGCATGGATATCAAGAAAGCTTTGATAAAAGGTATCTAAATTTAGCTCGCCCTTTTCAAATTTATGGTTTATCCCGTCAAGAGTGGATTTAATGTCAGCAATCGTCAACGCGCCCTTTAATTGATAGATTAAACTAATAAGAATTAGATGCTCTTTTGAATATTTCTTATTTTTGATAGGAAAAAAAAGCTTCCCTTTCGCATAGTTGTTAATCATCGTTTTGGTGAGAATTTTTTCATCCTCTGTCCGTTTTGACCCATTAAATCTATTTTCAAATAGTTGAATGACTTGATCCATGTACAAATCAATTTCAGGTATATCATCTAAATGAAGGTTATTTTCCAATCCTAATTGGTTTATGAATTCGTTGATATTTTTCATATTCACAGCGACCTCTTATATTTCATGATAATAAACATATTATATAGGATTTTTTTACGATTGACTAGATGTTATAATGCATGTATCATTATATGTAGTTATTAAAACTACATAAAGGAGTGTTAATATGAATTCTTATATCCGTGAACCGATTAATGGACTTACTCATTTGGCAGGTGCTATTCTTTCCTTCATTGCATTACTTGCGATGGTTATTAAGGCTTCCAAAACAGCTGCTTCACCTCTAGCGATATCTGCGGTGATCGTTTTTGGAGTAAGTATGATTCTTTTATATGCTGCTTCCGCTACCTACCATATGGTGATGGCCAAAGATAAGGTGATTGCTTTTTTTAGACGATTGGATCACTCAATGATTTTTATTTTAATCGCCGGAACTTATACGCCATTTTGTTTGATTAGTTTAAAGGGAGTTACTGGCTGGCTGTTATTTTCTCTAGTTACAGGGATCGCTGTTTTGGGTGTAATATTTAAGCTTGTTTGGTTTCATTGTCCACGTTGGTTATCGACTGGTCTATATATTGCCATGGGATGGTTGATTATCTTTTTTGCCGCGCCACTGGCAGAAAATCTTCATGGGGCCGGGTTATTCCTGCTTGTTCTGGGTGGGATTTTGTACACGATTGGTGGTATTATTTACGGAGTAAAGCCGAAGTTTTTAGCTTTTAAGAGCTGGGGATTCCATGAAATCTTTCATATCTTCATTATGCTTGGAACATTAGCTCATTTCTTGTCCGTGTTTTTGTTTGTGATTTAACTTCATTAATGGGAGGATACCAGTTTGGCAGAACATCATTTTCATTTAAAAGCAAATTGGCCAGGGGGACGTAATGTTGTCGGAGAGATTGCGGCGGGAAACCTGGTGACAAAGATTTCGATACCGCCAGAGATGGACGGACCCGGGATTGGCACGAACCCTGATGAAATGCTGCTTGGGGCGGCAGCGACCTGTTATATTATCACTTTAGCGGCCATGATGGAGCGGAGTAAATTGGAGAAAGCTTCGCTAACAATGGAATCAGAAGCGATAGTGGATGTGACCAACGGAGTGTTCACTTATAAAAAAATTATTCATCGCCCGCATGTCGTTTTGTTGGCAGATGCTTCAGAACGCGACATCCAACTAGCCCAAAAACTAGCAAAAAAAGCCGAAACCTCTTGCATGATCAGCCGCGCCATCCAAGGAAACGTCGAAATTGAACTACAGGTAAAAATAGAAACACTTTAAAGAATTAAAGTGTTTCTTTTTTAATAATTAATCGAGTTGTTCCCATGGTCTGTTTTCAATCCATTTGTACTCCCCCTCCCTTTAACGATTAACTACTAACCGAGGTTTCCTTGAAAAACTGCTCCTTCGAAGGTGAGAAAATGACAAATAGTAATATAATTGCAAGGACGATACTTAATGAAGAGAATAACACACAAACAAGCTGTAACGAAAATATTTCTGCAAATAGTCCTACCAATAAGGTCAAACCAATTTGTATGATTCCCTGAACCATTTCAGCTACGCTTGCAAATCTCCCCATTATCTCTACCGGGACATTGTTTTGGAAGAAAGTCGCATAGCCAGTGTTCGCAAAGGACATAAAAAAGCCAAGAAATACAAATGCGGCAGTCGCGGTAATAAAGTTAAGTGATGAATAAAAGCCTAAATAGCCGACTGCGGTTAACAGCATGCCCACCCCAATAAATAATCGCAGGGAGATTTTTTTCGCCAAAATTGCCGCCAAACTTGCCCCCACCAATGCACCAATCCCGGTAATACTAACAATTAACCCATACTCCCGGTCTGATAAATGCAAGTTCTTTTTAATAAAAGTGACCTCTTGTGGGTCAAGGGCAAAACCTATTAAAGTAGCAGCCTGAAATAATAGATACACCCCGATAAAATACTTGGCCGATTTCGCAAACCCAATGATTATTTTCCAATCTTTCACTAGAGTAGCCCATCTCACCACACCACGAGCACCTTCCACCTTTTCATCAACATTAGGTAACAAGTAAATTAAAAATGCACAAATAAAAAAGGAGATCGCATTGATGAAAATACATAAATCCGTTCCAAATTTCATAATCAGCGCCCCAGCTATCGCTGGCCCTAATAAAAAGGCACCTGAGTTTGTCATACTCATAATCGAATTAAAGCGTTTCCGATTTTCAGCCGGAACTAGTTTCGTAATATATACGGAAGAACTCGGTCCAAAGAAGGCTGCAGCTAAATTTATTACAAATAAGACACCATAAATTGCCCATAATGACGGCAAAAAAGGAATGACAAAAACAAAGACACCTCTTAGCACGTCGATAAGGATCATTAATCTTCGTTTATTTACCCGATCAATCACACTTCCTGACCACGTATTCGTCAACAACACGGCTATCGGCCTGATAATATAAAGCCCTGCCACCGCGGCTGCCGACCCAGTTAAATTTAAGATTGCCAGATTTAAAGCGATTAAATAAATCCAATTACCTAGATTCGAAACACCAATCCCTGTTATCATCAAAAACGGATATTTCCACTTATTCATACATATGACTCCAATTCTATCACCAGTTTATTAATTATTTCTTTTTCGTCTAGCCAATTACCTTCTTTTTCCTTAAACAAAAAAAAAAAACGGTTAGCCTTTGGCTAAACCGCTTACTACATTGTTAAGGATTGATCTGACTCCTGTCGACTATAATAACTATTCACTAAATATCCACTTAAGCTTGCTAGTACCTGTTGAAAGAGCATACCGACAACAACCGGCACCGCAACCTGTGGGGCGAAATAAGTCGTTGCAATAACCGCACCTGCACTAATATTCCGCATTCCACCTGTAAACGTTAAGCCAATGACCGTGTCGCGATCCAATTTAAACAGCTTGCCGATGATAAAAGCAAACCAATAACCCGTTAAAGCCACCAATAAGACGGCTAAACAAATAGCGACTAATTTTAAATTAATTTCGCTTAAATACGGGGCAACAACTGCTCCATTTAGCATGACGACAAGCCCGATCCCTATTTTAGAAATGGGCGCGAGCCTTGGACTCCACACCTGTTTTACCTTCCCTTTGGTCAAATGATTGATTGCCATTCCCAACAGCGAAGGAATCACAATCATCCCTAACAGCCCCATCATCATACTGCCAACATCCAGCTCTATTTTCTGCCCAACAATGAGTGAAACTGTAAACGGGACAATGAATGGAGAAAGCAACGTATCGATAAGGATAACCGTTAATGTCATCGGGATATTTCCCCGATAAATGGTCACCCAGATTAAACTAGTAATCCCCGTTGGAATCGCCATCCCTAGTATCAATCCCGTAATGGTAAAAATGTCATCCTGAAAGGTCAAATGTCCAAAACTCCATGCCCACAGCGGCATGATAATGTGTAAAATACAAAGGGCCATCACAATTGGAAAAGGATGGGTGATGACATTTTTTAAAGTTCGGAAATCAGAATTAAGACTTCCAGAAAACGTCATAAGAGCAAAAATCCAAGGAATCAAAAAGGCAAAGTCCTTAATAGAATCCGAAAGTAACACCCCAAGGATTACACCTGTTGGGGTGATCAAAGGCATAACTCTTTCAAGATGCCGATTTATTGTGTACAACATGATGTTTACTTCCAATCTATGGTGATATTATAAGGTTTTTATATATTCCTTCCACGCCGTGATTCCACCTTCTAATACGGCGACTCTCTCATTCTTTTCTGATAAAATAGCGGCGCATTTCTCAGCAGAATTTCCAGTCGTACAGGTGACGATAATCTCTTGATTAGTTGGGATTCCGTCTACCTCTGTCCCATTCTCAAAAATCTTCGTTTTTACTATATTTTTAATTTGACCAGTAGATGTTTCAATATGATACTCCATAAATTTATCCTCAGACCGAACATCAAGAATTAGGACTGTTTCATCCTTTTTCAATTTTTCTTGTAGTTCCTGTGGGGAGATTTTTCGAATGTTCATTTGGTAAACCAACTCCTTTATAGATATTCCTACTATAAACGATACCATCTTTAAAGTCAGTTGGAAAATTTTTTATATCGCCCATTTACAACGTAACAGTGTTATGTTACATTTTTTCTAGAGAAAGGAGCCGTTTATATGAGCAACGAATTAATTTCAAAAAAAGACCTTTTAGATGCAACTGGAATTTCATATGGACAGCTGTACCGTTGGAAACGAAAAAATTTAATTCCGGAGGATTGGTTTATCCGCAAATCCACGTTTACCGGTCAGGAAACCTTTTTTCCAAAAGAAAAAATCTTAGATCGGATCGATAAAATCCAAGCAATGAAAGAAAATCTATCACTTGATGAGCTTGCAGACATGTTCTCACCAACAGCAGGGCCGTTTGAATTTTCAATAGATGAATTAGTTAAACGCAACATTGTTTCAAAACCTGTCTTAGACTTTTATCTAAGTGAAACAAAGACGATAACGGAATTTGCCTTTGAACAAAGCCTCGAGCTTTTTATCTTAGAAAAACTGTTGCAGTCGGGTGAGATTAACTTAGATGAAGCAAAAATGCTCCTACAGGTTTTACGAGATTCTGACAAACAAAAAACTGTCATTATGTTAATTCGAAAACTTGGCATCTCCTCTTGCCTAAGTGTTACAAACACAGAGTCTGTTCAGTTTGAAATGGGCACAAGAATCGTTGTTCAGGTTTCGTTAGCGGAATGCGCGGAAGAATTAAAAACAAAATTACTTTAGGGGGAAGTGCGATGAACGTAAATCAACAATTAGGGAATTTAATGATTAACGGCTTGGGAAGTTCAAACGGTGGGAATTTCGATAGCGTCACTATTAACGGCAAAGGAACGATTAATAGTGATATTCAATGTAATTCCTTTTCATGTAATGGAGCTGGAACTGTCCATGGTGATGTGAAAGGTGAGCATTTAAAAATTAGCGGCACAACTAAAATTACCGGAAAAATTCAATGCAGCACCATTTCAGTTGACGGCAAGGGCTCTTTTAAGAGTGACCTTTATTTTAATAAAATGAATGTCTCGGGAATGAGCTCGATTGATGGCAACGTAAAGGGTGAGGACTTAAAGGTTCAGGGGCGAATCTCCGTTGATGGGAATTGCGAGGTCGAAAATTTCAAGTCAGAGGGACAGTTTAGTATTGATGGTCTACTAAGTGCGGAAACGATTGATATTTATACCTATGGTGAATGTAAGGCAAGGGAAATCGGTGGGCAAACCATTCGGGTGAAGGAAAAGACTAATTTCCTTTTAGATCTTTTAAAAGCGGTTAAATCAGTGAAACTTTCCGTTGATACGATTGAGGGTGACGATATATCCCTTGAAAATACCAAAGCTAAAGTAGTACGTGGAAATCATGTGGTAATTGGCGAGAACTGTGAAATTGAACTGGTGGAATATAAGGATGACTTGAAGGTTGTTGGCAATGGCCGTATCCATAAAAGTGTGCAAGTTTAATAGAAATGAGGGATTTTGATGGGTCATTTGGGGAATTTGACGATAAATGGATCCGGAAGCTACAGTGGCGGCGCTTACCGGAAAATAATAGTTCGCGGTGACGGTACGATTACCACTGATTTTGAATGTGAGGTTTTTAAGACCTTCGGTACCAGCCATGCATTACATAATGCAAAGGTCGAGAAGGTTGATGTTTTTGGTGAAACGCGAGTCAACGGAAATCTTGATTGTAGGAAGATGAAGATATTTGGCACCACGGTCATTGGTGGGTCAGCTTCGATTGATACTACAAAAGTTTTCGGGACATTGGAGATTGGCAATCGTTTTTCCGGTGAAGAGGCGGATATAAAGGGGAGCCTATCAGTTGATGGTGACGCGGAGGTTGAAATCTTTAAATCTACTGGCTCCTTTGCTATAAAGGGGTTACTGAATGCCGGCACTATTGAGGTCAGTTTGCGATACGGTTTTAGTAAGGTGAGTGAAATCGGTGGCGAGCGTATTGTTGTGAAGAGAAAGTCCTCTTTCCTGCCGTTTTCTAAAGGAGAAGGTTCACTTGAAGCGCATGTGATTGAAGGTGATGAGGTGTTCCTCGAGAACACGAAGGCGGATATTGTTCGCGGTAAGAATGTTCGAATTGGCGCAGGATGTGAGATTGGAGTTGTTGAATATCGCCAGAGTTATAAGGCTGATCCTGGGAGTCGTGTTGGCGAACACCGGAAATTGGGGTAATCACCAAAGGAAGAATGAAAATGTCCAATAAAGGATTCTATTGGACATTTTCCATTTCAAGAAATCTCATGTTTTTTCTCAGGCGATTCAAGCGATGTCTTGACCAACATTCCCCGCAAATATGTCAATAATTGATCCCGCAGCTCCGGTCGTTTCATTGCAAAGTCAATCGATGCCTGTAAAAATCCAAATTTGTCGCCAACGTCGTAACGTGCTCCTTCAATATTAAAAGAATAGATAGGTTCCAACCCCAGCAACCGGTCTAACGCTTCCGTCAACTGGATTTCCCCTTTACTGTCTGGTAAAACAGTCTCCAATATTTCAAATACAGTCGGTGTCAAGATATACCTCCCAATAATGGCCTGACTGGACGGTGCCAAATCTATACGCGGCTTTTCAACAAGCCTCTCAACCTTATATAACTCACCATACTGCTCAGAAGACTGGACAATTCCATATTTCTCGACGTCCCGCAACGGCACCTCCTTACAACCAAGAATACTAGACCTCACCTTTTCAAACTGCCCTATCATTTGTTTTAAAGCTGGCACAGGACTGTCAATAATATCATCCCCTAATAGAACCGCAAATGGTTCATCCCCGATAAACTTTCGTGCACACAGCACGGCGTGCCCTAAGCCGAGGGGTTCCTTTTGGCGAACATAATGGATGTTGGCAAGATTGGAAATTTCCCCTACCATCTGCAGTAAATCCATTTTCCCCGTTTTATCCAACAAGAGCTCCAACTCTACCGATTTGTCAAAATGATCCTCAATTGCTCGCTTGTTTCGACCCGTAATAATGATGATATCTTCTATTCCCGATTCAACGGCCTCCTCGATAATATATTGAATCGTTGGTTTATCGACGATTGGCAGCATCTCTTTTGGCTGTGCTTTCGTGGCAGGCAAAAACCGTGTCCCTAAGCCCGCAGCTGGAATAACCGCTTTTCTAATCATCCAATCCCCCCTTTACAGTTCCTACTACCTTCATCCTATGATTCAAACAGGTTGACTAATTCGCTTTTCCAAATGGACTCAAGTTTTTGCGAAAAAAGGAATATTGTTCCTCTTTATGTAAAGTCTATAATGTATAGAATTGGCTTTTGAGGTGTAAGGATTGAATTTTTATAAACATGAAAGAGGGCAGCTCGCGATTGCGTTATTGATTATTACCATCTTTGTTGCACCATTCTTTATTCTTAGAGATCAGGCTCATATTCGGGTTCACGATAATTTGGACTCTAATCTCGCTTGGTACAAGGTGCTCTCGGAAAGTGGGCAAATTACCGGTCCAATCGACGCGACGATACCTCAGATTATTAATGGCTTGCCCCGCAATGCTTTTGGAACGGAAATTAGTTTAATCGTTTGGTTATACAATTTTTTTCCCACGATGATTGCCTACGGCTTAAGTCAGTTCATCACTCGACTTGTGGCCTTTCTAGGAATGTACCTATTACTGAAAAAGCATTTCTTAGCGAGACCAGAGTGGTCAGTCTTAACGATTGGAACCGCATTAGGCTTTGCACTTACCCCCTTCTGGCCGTCTGGGATGCTTAGTACGCTTGGGATGCCACTAGCCTTATGGGCATTTCTTAATATTCGCAACGGGGAAAAAACGTGGACAAACTACTTAGTGTTGGCCCTTCTCCCCTTTTATTCAAGCATTGTGCTCGGTTTTTTCTTTTTCTTAAGCTCGATGGGGGTATTTTGGTTGACCGATGTGGTTAGGGGAAAGGGTTGGAACTGGCGGTTTTTTTTAGCAATCGCCTTAATGAGCTCTATCTATTTCATTACAGAATACCGACTCTTCTATTCGTTTCTATTCGATGATGAACCGAATAGTCGGGATGAATATTTTCATGCCCGGCTGTCATTTTTAGGTAGCCTTCGACTTACTTGGAAAAATTTCATTTATGGCCATCATCATGTACACACTTTCCATACGCTTATCATTTTACCAATCATTTTTATTGCCCTTTATTTCGTCATTTCCAAAAAGCTATTTAAGCAGGAAAAGGTGTTTGTATTTTTATTTACGCTTAATTTTGCTTTATCGGCATGGTACGCATTTTGGTTTTACAAAGGGTGGCTTCCGCTCACGGAACGATTCCACTTTATGGATACCTTTAATTTTGCCAGATATCATTTTTTAAGACCGCTTGTTCTCTATCTTCTGTTTGCGCTGGCGTTAAAAATTGTTTGGGCCTATCGAAATATTCCTACAAATGCAATCGTATTGGCTCAGGTTGTCCTAATGCTTCTATGTAATGAGGAAATTCGCTATCAAAAACAACCAAGTGTCGGTCAATTTTTTGCTGTAGAGCAGTTCGACGAAATCAAAAACCATATCGGTCTACCACAGGAGGAATATCGCGTTGCTAGCATCGGCCTTCATCCGGCCATCGCCCAATACAATGGCTTTTACACTCTTGATACCTATAACAATTTCTACCCTTTAAGCTATAAACACGAGTTTCGGAAGATTATTGAAAAAGAGCTAAACAAAAATAATACCATTCGAACCTATTTCGATGAATGGGGTGGCCGCTGCTACCTATTCACAGCGGAGCTTGGCAAACGTTATATGTTTAAAAAGGCGTCCAAAATAAGAATTAAAAACCTTGAACTAAATATAGATCCATTCAAACAAATGGGTGGAAGATACATTTTTTCAGCAGTTCCGATTGATAATGCGGCACAAAACCAGATGCAATTGGATAAAATTTTCGAGCACAAGGCATCCGCCTGGAAAATATATTTGTACCGGGTGCTGTAGAAATGGAGGCAGCTTATGAATGAACCGATTTTAACCATTGTGGTTCCTTGTTTTAATGAGGAAGAAGTACTACCAAAAACGATATCTGAATTGGACACCTTTTTACAAAGTTTAATTGCGGATGGGACTATCTCTGCCAAAAGCAAAATTTTATTTGTTGATGACGGCAGTCGAGATCGAACTTGGGCGATTATTTATCAAGAAAACTTGCACAATGAATTCATTAAAGGGTTGAAACTATCGCGAAATGTAGGCCATCAAAACGCGCTCCTTGCCGGATTGTTTACCGCTAAAGATGCTTCCGATTGTGTGGTTTCTATTGATGCCGATCTCCAGGATGACCTTGAGACAATTCGTGGTTTTCTCAAAAAATTCAAAGAAGGCTATGATATTGTTTATGGTGTGAGACAAGGTCGGCAGACGGATACGTTTTTTAAAAGAAATACTGCTCAATGGTTCTATAAACTGATGCAAAAAATGGGTGTCCATTTAATTTATAATCATGCCGATTTTCGCCTCATGAGTAGACGAGCACTTCAGGAATTAGAGGGGTTTGCTGAGGTGAATATGTTCCTAAGAGGAGTTGTGCCCCTGATAGGATTCCCTTCTACAAGCGTTTACTATGATCGAAAAGAGAGGCTTGCCGGGAAGACTAAATATCCGTTGAAAAAAATGCTTGGATTCGCGTTTGATGGGATTACCTCCTTTTCCGTGACACCGATCCGTTTTGTGTTGATGATGGGCTTTGCCTCTTTCTTTGCCAGTCTGCTATTTGGGATATATTTTATTGGATTAAAATTTTTCGGCAATACCGAAACTGGTTGGACTTCGTTAATCTTGTCGGTTTGGCTAATTGGTGGCATCCAGTTAATTGCGATTGGATTAGTAGGTGAATATATTGGAAAAATTTACAAAGAAGCGAAACGGCGACCGAAGTATATTGTCGAAATTGATACGTTTAACCTTCCTGTACCACGACATCTAATCAACAGGGAGGGTTATCGTGGTGAATTATACGACTCTGAAATTAGAAACCTTTCTGAAACGAACTAATCCGTTTATGCGGTTTTTGTTGGTTGGTGGAATTAATACTTTGACGGGGCTGTCGATTATGTTCATGTTATTAAATATAGTTGGCTGGTCTTATTGGCTTTCGACGTTTACCGGGAATACGGTTGGGTCCGTAGTTAGTTATTTTTTGAATCGGGTATTTACCTTTCGTAGCCGGGTGAGATTAACGAAAGGTGCACCACGGTTTATTAGTGTCATCTTGATTTGTTATTTTGGCGCTTATTTTATCAGTGAAAAGGTTGTTGGTATGATAAATTGGATTCCCCTTTCGTTTCACAACGATATCGCGGTGCTAATCGGTGCTTGTCTTTACACGATTAGTAATTATTTCGGACAGAAATATTTAGTATTTAGATAAGAGGAGATGGTGCCAAGCACCATCTTTTTCATGGTAAAATTAGTCATATAGAGGGGGATTTTTTTGGAGAAACAAGTAGCAGTAGAAATAGCTAACTTCATAGATTTATGGTCAGAATCTTTATCTGTTGTATTTGAAATCGAGAAGCTTGCAGTATTTAATGACCGTTTACTTGATTTTCATCAATGGACAAACGGAAAACCGGTCTTGGCCGCCTATCGGGTCAGTAAAATTGGAGATCAGGCGCTTTATTTTCTTTTGATTGATTGGCACCGCAATAATCAATACTATTTAGTTATTTATGCCGGGAATAAGGCAACTACTTTAGCAGAAATCCGACAAGTTGTCGAACATGAAGAAAGGCATCATCTTTATTGGAAGTACAATCCTCTTAAGCGAGATGGGAAAAACCAGGAAAGAAAAGCTTTTTTTACACAGATTTTTGGGACAACTTCCCTTTACATCCCCTTGCCTACTTCCTGTATGGAGGTGGATGAATTTTTCACGAGGCTTTTTCAATTGAGTTCTCAAAGAGAGAAGGCGGATAGAATAGTCGATACTTTTCAGATGGATGATTTTTAGCGAAGTTTGTTCATTAGATGGTGCTAGGTCCATTATTAATTGTATAATATGTAGTAGATCTTATTGTCAAAATTTTTTAAAAATATAATCAGTGGGGGGAATTTAATGAAGCGATTGACGAAGGAAGAGAATAGTTGGGTAATGTATGACTGGGGTAACTCTGCTTATTCCATTATTATTACGACGGCTGTGTTTCCGCTTTTTTACAAAGCTGCTGCTACAAATGCTGGCGTTAGCGCAGCTAATTCTACTGCTTATTTAGGCTATACGATTGCCATTGCAACTTTTATTTTGGCCATGCTTGGACCCATTTTAGGAACGATTGCGGATTATCAAGGGAATAAAAAGCGGTTCTTCCGATTCTTTTTTACTATGGGGGTAACTGCCACTGCTTTATTGGCGTTTATACCTACGGAACAATGGCTATTGTTGCTCATTTGTTATACGGTTGCTGCGGTAGGGTCGGCAGGCTCGAATGTGTTTTATGATGCCTTTCTTGTCGATGTCTCGACAGAGGATCGGATGAATAAAGTTTCCTCACACGGCTATGCATTAGGATATATTGGAAGTACGATTCCATTTATTATTAGTATAGCTATTATTTTGTTAGCGCAAAATGAGGTACTACCCATTACGACAGACACAGCTAGTAAAATAGCTTTTTTGATTACTGCATTATGGTGGGGAATATTTACCATTCCGATGTTCAAGCATGTTCATCAGCGGTACTTTATCGAGCGCGAGCCTAATCCGATTGCGAACAGTTTTAAGAGATTAGGTGGAACGTTTCGAGAGATTAGTAAGTATCGATCGCTATTTTTGTTTTTATCGGCCTATTTCTTTTATATCGATGGTGTTGGTACGATTATTTCGATGTCGACGGCTTACGGAAGTGATTTAGGGATTAGTGCCACTAGTTTATTGATTATCCTGTTTGTCACTCAAGTCGTTGCTGCTCCTTTTGCAATTATTTATGGTCGGTTAGCGGAGCGATACGGTGGGAAAAAAATGCTTTATGTAGGCATTTTCATTTATATTATTGTATGTATTTATGCTTATTTCTTAAAAACAACGGCGGATTTTTGGATTTTAGCAATGCTTGTCGCTACATCACAAGGTGGTATCCAGGCATTAAGCCGAGCGTATTTTGCTAAGCTAGTTCCAAAGGAAAAATCAAATGAATTTTTTGGGTTCTATAATATCTTTGGAAAATTTGCCTCCATCATGGGACCACTTCTTGTTGGTGTCACCTCCCAAGTAACCGGAAATACAAACAGTGGGGTATTTAGCCTTGTCATCCTATTCATTGTAGGTCTCGTCATCCTGACGCAGGTGCCAGAACCAAAAAACCAAAAAGAAGCAATCACCACCCAATCACTTTAACACTTTAAAGCATGTGGGGACAGTCCCCACATGCTTTAAAGCGTTAAAGTTTTTTGAGGATTTCGTCCACTTTGTCGGTGAGGATTTGGTATTTTCCTTCGAACATGGATAACAGTCTGATTAGTTCACTTTCTCTTAGGTCTGCTTTTTTTTCAAGTTTGTCTAACTCTTCTTGATGTTTTTTCTCAACTCTTTCAATCTCCGCTTTGTGCCGCTCTTCCATTCCCTTCATTTCTTGTTTAAATTCTTGTTTGAGCTTAGGTATATTAAAAATGAGAAGGTAAAGAAAGAGAGCTAGAAATACACCTTCTTTGGCGTAATTAATAAATAGTTGTTCCACTGTCTCCTTCCCCTTTTTGCCTAAAAGTAAGACATTGTAAGTCTTAATCCATTTTATGAGGTACTGTATAGAATCGCTTGTACCAAATTACTATGTTGGTAGTATGTTTTTTTTTGAATAATTAGGAAGGAATTGCAAATTCTATTTTTAAAAGGCTAAAGGGGTAAAAATCAGTGAGACGATACATATTAAAAGAGATGATTATTGATCAAGAGGATTATGGGGAAGAGTCGGTGACAACTCTTCTTACCTATAACCAGCAAGATTATGGGATAACGTTTAAAAAGGAAGATTTAGATATCATTAATGCCTGGATGTTTAAAAATCAGTCATCATTACCTGCCGAATTGCCGGAGGATTTGTTAGAGGCTCTCAGAGAAGAAATTCGAAATAAAATATAAAAACAAGGGGGCAACTTGAAATTGCCCCCTTTCTACGATATCATTGGCCTTGTGCACCATTTTGGGTAACCCTACGAACATGGTCGTCTTCTAAATTGTTTTCGCGCAACTTCTTTACTTTGTCATTAAGGAGTTTCTTTTGATCTACCTGATTTGACGGAGTTTGCATATCCTTAGACATCGGTTTAACCTCCAATATTATTATTTCCCTTTTATATTTTGCTACATTCTTAATAAAGTTAAACCGACCATAATTTGGATAAAAAGATAATTTATGTTAAAGCTAATAATAGTATTAATAACCAGGAGGCTTGTTGATTTTGAATTTACACAACAATATGGAGTTTGAAATGAAAGAGAGTTTCATTCCAAATTTAAGTAAATCGGACACATTAAAAATTATTGAAGTAACAGGCGAAAGCGTGATTGTTCAAATGCAAAATTCCAATTGCAGAGGAGTTTTCCCCCTAGACAGTTTTCAGTACTGGATTAGGCGTAGTTCGCTCGTTCCAATTGATCAAGATATTAAAACTTCCTAACGCATATTATCCACATTTCCTTAATAGATTGGTAAAAAGTATTAAGGAGTGGATATTTTATGAGCGAATTTGTTCGTTGCGAATGCTGTGGAGATTTGGCTAGTTTTGATACGATTACTTTCGTAAATAACACCGCTTTTTGTAGCCTTTGCCAAGATGAATTAGAAACAATGGAGAGATAGTCAGCTGACTATCTTTTTTTTGTATAAAAATTTTCCAAAATATACGTTTGTCCTACACGGTACAAGTTTTCATACATACATTATATCAGCAAGGGATGAAGGAGTTGAAAAAATGAGCGGTTATTCTCAAGAAGAAATTATGCAAGCTGTTGAAAAAGCAGATCAATTAGGTTTAACGATCTTTATGAGACGAGATCGAAGAACTGGCAGAACTCAGTCTGGCAGAACCAGATCCGGCAGAACTCGGTCTGGCAGAACTCGGTCCGGCAGAACTCGGTCTGGCAGAACTCGGTCCGGTAGAACTCGGTCCGGTAGAACTCGGTCCGGTAGAACTCGGT
>NZ_JBTOOE010000027.1:0-57398 GCF_054786815.1 Pseudoneobacillus rhizolycopersici
AGTTGATAAAAGCTCAAAAAGTTAATCTGGCTTGTTAAACTTCTTAAAAAGAAGTTTTGTTAATGTTTGGTTGTTTAGTTTTCAAAGAGCAATTTTCCACCGCTCAAAAGCGACTTTCTTAATTTAACACTTTTAATCACAACTGTCAACAAGTTTTTAATTTAAAATTTAAATTAATTTTGCTCAGCAGCGACGTTTTTTAATATATCAAAATAATAAACACTATGCAACTATTTTTTTAATATTTTTTTCACATTAACTTTTATATGCCTTTTTTCCCTTTGTTCTCATGTATTTTAGGCAGTCAGTTGGAGTAGCTACCCGCTTAAATAGCGTAAATAATATTTTATATCTTTCTTCCATTGCACGCTTAACAATGTGGTCAATACGATCATCCTTGAGGTCAAATAAGATTTCATCCATTTCCCTTTTTATTAAATATTGAATTTCTTTTATTTCCTTTTCATTAATTAGCATTCCAATCATTCCATACCCTCCAATTTAATTCTTGTTTATGTAGTGTTTTCCAATTTTATTTTTTTTATAAAAAAATTTTGTTCATAACTTCTTTATCTTTGCATAGAAATAGGACAAGAAGTGTTGGACGAGGTGATGAGGTTGAATTTCTTTTTTGTTATGAATGGTAAGGTTTTAAAACAATTAGCTTTGATTATTGTATTAGCTTTTATTACTGCCTTTTTACTCTATTTTGAAAACCTGGGCTATTCTCCTGTTTTTTCGACAAAAGATGGGCCAAAAGCTGTTTATCGCGGAGAAAAGGATATTGCCTTAACCTTTAATATTGGTTGGGGAGATGAAAAAGCAGCTCCGATCTTAGATGTTTTAGAGAAAAGAGGGGTTAAGTCTGCTACATTTTTTCTTGCAGGATCTTGGGCAGAAAGACACCCTGATTTGGTTGCAAGAATGGTTAAATCCGGTTACGAGATTGGCATGCTAGGCTACGATTATGTAGATTATTCATCCATAGAGGATAGCGAAATTCGAAAGGATATTTCAAAAGCACAGGTTGCATTTGGAAAATTAAATATTAAAGACATAAAACTATTACGAGCACCTACGGGTCACTTTGACAAAAGAACATTGTCGATTGCTAATCGTTACGGGTATACGGTTGTTCATTGGAGTGTAGATTCAAATGATTGGGATAATCCAGGAGTCGATATTATTGTAAAAAATGTCGAGAAAGCTGGAAAAGGTGATATTATTCTTTTACACGCATCAGATTCGGCGAAACAGACAGCCAAGGCCTTGCCTAATATTTTAGATAGTATAGATAAAAAAGGACTTAAGTTGGTGTCCGTATCTGGCATGATCGCTAACGGGTCTGCCTATTCAAGTGATATAAAATAAAGCCATCCTATTTGGATGGCTTTATTTTTGGCTGTGGTTTCATTTTTGGTTGTTGTTTTTTATTTGTTTGCTGTTGGGTTGTTTCCAGTTGCGATGCTTTCAATTTTGCTTTTTCTTCTCGTTCAAGATTCGATTTTTCGTTTATTTTATGCAGTGTTAATAATTGATAAGCGTTACATACTAATAAAGCTAGCCCCATTAAATAAACCCAACTTTTTTCATTTGGTCTAAGAACCGGAACCCATTCAATGGTTGTTACAACAACCATAAAGAATAAAGCAGGAATAAAAGCCTCTTTATTTGTTTGTTTTGCTTTAAAATAGGCTACTATTATGCCGACTAATAATACAATGCACGCTAAAGCAAGATAAGGGAACATGCCTTCGCCCTTTTTTGCAAACGAAATATAACGTAAATAAACAAGGTCAAATAATACAAAACCAATTAATACAACCTGGACCGAATTCCATAATTTTGCCGATTTAAAAATTCCTAAACCAAAACGGTGAACGGTTAAATAAGCAAAAAAGCCCATTTGGCTTATAAGACTAAAAATTAGTCCAACACCTATTAACCAGATTAAAACCATTAGAATTTCAATTATCTCAAGATTTACTACATATTGTTCAAATTCTTTCCATCGAATAAAAAAACCTGCGATTCCTGTTGTTAGTCCACCTATTAATAATGTGGAGAAGAACAATTTTACCAAATTACGGCTAGTCACTTACTTTTCCCCCAAATATTTAATTCCATCCTTCTAATTGTATCAATCCAAATTTAAAAAATCTAGGTCGAATAATTTTTCACGAAATTCTCATCCTAACATTAAGGTTAAATATGTGAAAGGAGCTTGTTAAAGATGAAGGGAAAATGGTTGCTCCTCCTAGCTTTAATGGGATTGATTATTACTGGCTGCACTGCCGCCGATGAAAGTGGTGGGGAGTTAGATTATGAAAAAACGAAGAAAATGGTTGTTGATATTTTAAAAACAGATGATGGCAAAAAAGCATTACAAGAAATTATGTCCGACGATAAAATGAAAGAACAGCTTGTTATGGACCAAAAGGTCGTTTCGGACACAATCGTTAGCACTTTAACATCGAAGGATGGAAAGGATTTTTGGAAGAAGAATTTCGAGGATCCAAAATTTGCTGAAAGTGTTGCTAAAAGTATGAAAACGGAAAATTCTGCTCTTCTAAAAGATTTAATGAAGGATCCTGAATATAAAGGGATGATGATTGAGGTTTTAAAAGATCCCGAACTTGAAAAAGAAGTGACGAAACTGTTAAAAAGTAAAGAATATCGTGAGCATTTACAAAAAGTGATTACCGAAACCTTGGAAAGCCCTTTATTTAAAGTGAAAATGCAGGATATCCTAATTAAAGCTGCTGAAGAAATGAAGGGTTCAAAAGAAGGCGGAGGTAGCAGCGGCGGTGGCGACTCCGGCGGTGGCGGACAGTAATTTTGCGAAAAAAGAGGCTGAGTGATTTCAGCCTCTTTTTTGTGATTATTTTTCAAGCAGTTGAACCACTTTCTCAGCAATACCTAGGTATTCTTTACCAAGTTTATGTTCAACTTGGTACACGGATGGAGCAAAATCGGTCTCATTTTTATCTGGCTGGGCTAGAGGTAGTTTGCCAAGAAGTTCTGTTTGCAGTTCTTCAGCTAACTTTTCTCCTCCGCCTTGTCCAAAGACGTATTCCTTTTCACCTGTCAATTTACTTTCAAAATAGGACATATTTTCAATAACACCTAAAATTTCATGGTCCGTGCGTAAGGCCATTGCACCTGCTCGAGCGGCAACAAAGGCTGCTGTTGCGTGTGGTGTTGTAATGATGATCTCTTTACATGAAGGTAGCATTGTGTGGACATCTAATGCAACGTCACCGGTACCTGGTGGGAGATCAAGTAGTAAATAATCAATATCCCCCCACTCCACTTCGTTAAAAAAGCTATTCAGCATTTTCCCAAGCATTGGTCCGCGCCAAATAATCGGTGCATTATCTTCAACGAAGAATCCCATTGAAATGACCTTTACACCAAAGCGATCAACCGGTAGGATTTTTTCATTTTTAACAACAGGTCTTTTCGTAATACCCATCATGTCTGGAACACTGAACCCATAAATATCGGCATCAATTAAACCAACTTTTTTGCCTAGGCGCGCTAAAGAAACCGCTAAGTTTACAGATACAGTTGATTTACCTACCCCTCCTTTACCGCTGGCAATCGCGATAAAGGTAGTCTTACTTCCTGGACTTAGTAATGTTTGATTTTCCTGTTTAGCTGCCTGATGTTTTACAAGTTCCTCATCAGGTAATTGACCAAATCTTAACCCAACGGATTCTGCACCCGCTCCTTTTAAAGCGTTAACAATTTGCGTTTGCAATTGGAGTTGTTCAGCTGTTCCGGTTTTCGCAATCGCAATTTTGACACTCACATGGTTCTTTTCTTCTTTTATTTTAATTTCTTGAATTGCATTTACTTCATTTAAGGATTTATGTAAAAAGGGCTCCTTCAATCCACTTAGCACTTCCAAAACCTTTGCTTCTGTTAACATCCTTAAACCCCCCAATTTAATTATTCAATACCATTTTCCAGTATAACACATAAAATCATTATAACTGTTAACTACATCACTGCACAAATGAGTGAAATACAAACAAACATCACTTTAGCGCTTTAAAGGATGTGGGGACTGTCCCCGCATCCTTTAAAGCGCTAAAGTGTAATTATTTTATTTTGTTGTTATTCTTCGTCTTTTTCTTCGTTTTCTTTGGTGTAGTAGCGGAGTATTCCGTTATAAACGGCTGCGGCTACTTTTTCTTGGTATTTTTCTGATTTGAGGTTTTCCTTCTCGTCAGGGTTAGATAGGAATCCAATTTCGACAAGGACTCCTGGTTTTTGTGCGTTTTTCAGCATATAGGTGCTTGTCATAGGTTTGGCTTTCCGGTCTGTGTTCTCTAAATTTCGTCTTAGCTCTGCTTGAATAAACTTAGCAGCTCTTTTGTTCTCTATATATTGAGGGGAATAGAAAACTTGTGCGCCTCGCCATTGTGGTTCAGGAATAGCGTTTAAGTGGACACTTATAAAAAAATCAACCTGAGGGTCATTAATCATTTCCACTCTTCGACGCAAGTCTTGAGACTTTCTTTTACTATATCCTTTCAAGCCTGGATCGGCTAAATCGGTATCCGTCTCCCTTGTCATCAGCACTAAGGCCCCTTGTTGTTGCAAAAAGTCCCTCATCTTAAGTGAGACAGACAGGGCGATATCCTTTTCGATCGCATCTTTAGGTCCCGCTCCTGGGTCAGGATATCCATGTCCTGGGTCAACTAAAATTATTTTTCCTGACAAAGGAAGATTCCAGGAATTCCAAGAATCATCTTCCATAAAATCATATTGTAAAATGATAAATAGCACAAGAAGCCCTACCGTAAAGATACCCATCTTCAGTTTCTTATTCAACAAAACCATTCCTTCCTGCTCGTCCCTAGTCATTTACACTATATGGGACAGGAAGGTATTTTAGAACTAAAAAAGCTGCATCACCACGGCCTAGGCGATGTAGCTATATGACCATAATTCTTCTAATGGAGCCTTAATTTATATCTTCTTTCACCTTTTTTAAATCCCTCCATCCACCATTCCCCTACATACTGCTCGCACAGATAGTAAAGTGATTCGCTATAGCGCCCCTCATCCAAGGAACCCCAGTATAAAAGGAAATTATACAAAGTATCCGCAAAATGCTTTTCTTCGATCGCACATCTGTTTCGAATTTGATCGATAGACTCACCATAATAGCCGAACTTACTAAATTTTGCACCTAGTAGATATGCCTCAATGGCCACATCATAACAGGCCTCTTCAACACCATTTCTCATTAGAATGTTTTGCGACAGATTGGTCGAGCCAAAGAATCGCTGCACTCGAGCCTTTAACATATTTATCGATAAATCACGTAGAATGGTCCGCTCATATTTTATTTGCTTTTCACGTCGCTTATCTTTAAGAGTCGTAATGACATTCATAATTTCACCTCTTAAAAATAGTCTTTAACGTAAGGCTCCGAGTATCCGCAAAATTCATTTCCAGTTCTTGATGAATAAGGAATATATATAATGGCTTTAACCGAAGGACTTTGGGATATTTTATCTGTACAAAAAAAGACCCCCAACCAAAATGGTTGAGAGCCTTCCGAACGTTGATAATTAACGCTTTGAGAACTGAGGCGCACGACGAGCACCTTTAAGTCCGTATTTCTTACGCTCTTTCATACGAGCGTCACGAGTTAATAATCCAGCGCGCTTTAATGTTGGGCGGAATTCTGGATCAGCTTGAAGTAACGCACGAGCGATACCGTGGCGGATAGCGCCAGCTTGACCAGTGTAACCTCCACCTTTAACATTTACAAGCACATCGTATGCACCTAAAGTTTCAGTTGCATTTAATGGTTGTTTTACTACTTCACGTAATGCTTCAAACGGAATGTAGTTTGTGATTTCACGATCGTTGATGATAATTTGTCCGTTACCTGGTACTAAACGTACACGAGCAACAGAACTTTTACGGCGACCTGTACCGATATATTGAACTTGTGCCAAGTTAATAACCTCCCCTTAAAATTATCCGCGAAGTGTGTAAACTTCAGGTTGTTGTGCTTGTTGCTTGTGCTCAGGACCAGCGTAAACGTGCAATTTCTTGAACATTTGACGTCCTAAAGAATTTTTTGGAAGCATTCCTTTAATTGCAAGCTCAAGCATTTGCTCAGGAAACTTTGTTCTCATTTCAAGAGCTGTACGAGTCTTTAATCCACCTGGGTGCATAGTGTGACGGTAGTAAATTTTGTCAGTTAATTTCTTACCTGTTAATTCGATCTTTGAAGCGTTGATGATGATAACATGATCACCAGTATCAACATGTGGTGTATAAGTTGGTTTATGTTTACCACGTAAAATGGATGCTACTTCACTAGCAAGACGACCTAAAGTTTGACCTTCAGCGTCAACTACTAACCATTTACGTTCGATGTTTTGTGCGTTCGCCATAAATGTTGTGCGCATGGTTTACCCTCCTAAGAAATTGTTTCATTACTAAATTGGTTTCGTATATTTTTAATCACAGATAAGTTCCGGGGCTTATTTGTGGGGATATATAACATACCATATGCTATAATATAACTTTCCCAAACAGATGTCAAGAAAATGTTACACCAGGATGGGTTGTTAATGAAATTTTTTTTTATATTATTATTAAAGACACTTGGAAGACCCTTTTTCCATTTTGTTACCGAAAATGGGTATCAAAACACTAGTAAAAAACCTTCCACAGATATAACCCATGGGCAGGTGCGGTTTTACCCGCGGCAGCGCGGTCCTTTTTATCAATGATGGACGAAATCGAGTTTGCAGTTCTTTTACCCCCACCAATTTCTAAAAGGGTTCCTGTTAAAATCCTTACCATATTATACAAGAATCCGTTGCCAATATATTGAAATATCAACATCCCGTTTTCTTCAAAAAGGTCTATATCATAGATGGTTCTAACCTTGTCCTCTACTTCTGTTCTTGCAGCGCAAAAACTGGTGAAATTATGGGTTCCCCGTAATTCTTGCATCGCCACTTTTATTGCCTCAAGATTTAGCGTATAAGGAACACTTAACGAATAATGACGCAAAAAAGGATCCTTTTCGGCCGTTGGATAGACGAAATAACGATATTCCTTTCCTTTTGTATCAAAGCGCGCATGAAAGCTAGAGGAGACCTTCTCCGCCTCCAGAAGAGCAATATCGCTTGGAAGTAGAGAATTTAGTGCCGTTGGCCATTTTTCAACAGGTATCCTAAGAGGTGTATCAAAGTGAATCACCTGACCCTTCGCATGGACACCTGCATCAGTGCGACCAGAAGCGACAATTTTTACCTCTGTGCCCTTGTGCAAGGTTTGGAGGGCTTTCTCCACTTCCTCCTGTACAGTGCGACCTTTAGGTTGGATTTGATAGCCGGAAAAATTTGTTCCATCGTATGCTAATGTGCATTTTATTCTTTGCATTTGCAATCATCCCTACGTTCTATAGATAACTAGAAGAATCGTCAAAACCGCCACTAATATTAGAATAAACGTATCAGAAAAAGTCCAAGATAATTGGCGGTATTTCGTTCTACCTTCACCACCTCGATAGCCCCGTGCCTCCATCGCGATGGCCAGTTCTTCTGCACGTTTAAACGAACTGACAAACAAAGGAATTAACAATGGAACAATAGCCTTTAAACGAGCCTTTATTGGACCGCTTGAAAATTCAACTCCCCTAGCAATTTGCGCCTTCATAATTTTATCAGTTTCCTGCATTAAAGTTGGGATAAAGCGCAAGGAAATCGACATCATTAACGCCATTTCATGGACAGGAAATTTTATCTTCTTCAAAGGATCGAGCAATGTTTCCAATCCATCGGTAATTTCAATTGGAGTGGTCGTTAAAGTCAATAACGAAGTCATTAATATCAAATAAAAAAACCTTAAACTAATAAAAAGACCCTGCCTTAAGCCTTCTTCGTAAATCTCTAACCAACCAAGCTTAAATAGAAGGTCCCCTTCTTTTGTTAAAAATAAATGTAATAAGAGCGTAAATACAATAAGCAATAGGACAGGCTTTAATCCACCGTATAAGAAACGCACCGGAATTTTTGATAAAACTAACATGAAAACGGTGAATATTCCTAATAATAGATAGGTTAAAGCATTATTAGCTATAAAAACGATGCAAACAAACGCAAAGACAAGTATTAACTTGGAACGAGAATCCATACGATGGACCAATGAATCCATTGGCACATATCTGCCGAATATAAGTTTTTCCATCATAAGCGAACACCTTCCTTCGCTAATGCTGCAATTGCATCCGTAAGCTCCTCAAGCCGAAGATACCTTTTTGAAAAGGTCTTTCCGATTTTTTTCTCAACCTGCATTTGAAAACGAATCACTTCAGGAACATTTAGACCGAGACCTACTAACTCATCTGGAGAGGAAAAAATATCCTCCGGCGTCCCTTTTTTATAGACAGTACCCTTATGCATAATCACAATCTGATCGGCATAGTCAGCAGCATCTTCCATACTATGGGTTACTAAGATAGTAGAGAGATTCTTCTTTTTATGAAGGTCATAGAAGAGATTCATGATCTCCTTTCGACCTCTTGGATCCAGTCCGGCAGTGGGCTCGTCAAGAACAAGGCAATCTGGCTCCATGGCTAATACCCCGGCAATGGCTACACGTCTCATTTGTCCACCTGATAGATCAAATGGTGATTTCAACAGAATTTCTTCTGGTAGGCCCACAAGCTTAATGACTTCTCGCGCTCTTTTTTTTGCTTCCGATTCGGAGACACCAAAATTCATCGGTCCAAAACAAATATCTTTTTCTACCGTTTCATCAAAAAGCTGGTGCTCTGGAAATTGAAAAACAATCCCTACCTTTTTTCGGACGTCCTTTAGATTTTTTTCTTTACGGCCAGCTTCGATTGTCCTGTCACCAATGCTGATACTACCCTTCGATGGTACCAAAATGGCATTTAGATGTTGAAGTACTGTAGACTTCCCTGAACCAGTATGACCTATGATTGCTAAAAACGTACCCGATGGCACCGTAAAGGATACATCAAAAATGGCCAATCGCTCAAAAGGGGTTTTTGCCTGGTAACGATATTCTATTTCTTGAAGTGTAATGTCCATAATTCGTTTACCAGCTCCTCTTCTGACAAATGATGTTTAGCGAGTGTTATCCCTTTATCACGTAGCTGTTTACTTACTTTTACAGAAAAAGGGATGTCCAAGCCTAGCTCTATTAATTCTTGATCCATTTGGAAAATTTCCTCAGGGGTACCTTCACGATAAACCTTCCCCTTGTTCATCACAATAATTCGGTCAGCCTTAGCTGCTTCATCTAAATCATGGGTAATGGAAATAACCGTCATCACATGCTCTTCCTTTAACTTACGAACTGTTTCTAAAACCTCTTCCCGTCCAATCGGGTCCAGCATCGAAGTTGCTTCGTCTAGAATAATGATGGCAGGTTGTAGGGCTAAGACTCCGGCAATGGCAACCCGTTGTTTTTGACCACCTGATAGATGGTGCGGCTCTTGATTCAGAAATTCCTCCATCTTTACCTTCTGTAAAGAATCAATCACTCTAGTAGTCATTACTTCTCTAGCTAGTCCATTATTTTCTAACCCAAAAGCCACATCATCCTGTACGGTTGTACCAACAAACTGATTGTCTGGATTTTGGAAAACCATACCGATTTGTTTTCGAACTTCCCAAACATAATCTTCATTTATTTCTATACCACAAACCTGGATATAGCCCTTTTGGGCAAATTGTAGTCCATTTAGTAATTTTGCCAGTGTAGATTTTCCTGAACCGTTATGACCTACAATAGCAAGCCATTCGCCCTCATACACAGATAAATTAACCCCTTGAAGGGCGTATTCAGACTCTTGTTCATAACGGAATGAAATATCCTTCATTTCAACAATCGATTTACTCATCGCTATTCATCCCCTCAACTCTGCTTCTCTATCTCAACTTATCTCAACATATAAAAAAAAGCCTGCACCTTCTCCCGGTTTGCAAAAATCGATTTATTTTTGCAAATGCGAATAATGGGAGAAGATGCTAGAGCTAGACAAGACATTAGATTGTGATTACCGTACTTAGAAGCAAATATCCAAAACAATAAATGTTTTGCTAATGCTCATCATAACGCTCAGGTTTGGCTTGGGCGTCGAAACCTTGGTTTGAACTTAAAATACACCATCCTGGTTTCCACGAATGTTACTTAAAAAGGGCCAAGAACAAGTTTGTGCTAAACTGTCCTAGAAGCCCTTGTTATTGAAAAGTAACTATTAAACTAATTCGATAATGACCATTGGTGCGCCGTCACCGCGGCGTGGTCCAAGTTTCATCATACGAGTATATCCACCTTGACGCTCAGCATAACGAGGAGCGATATCAGCAAATAACTTTTGTAATGCGTCTTGATTCGTTTCAGCATTTGCAATTTCATTACGAACGAATGCAGCAGCTTGACGACGAGCGTGTAAATCACCACGTTTACCTAAAGTGATCATTTTTTCCACAGTAACGCGGATTTCTTTTGCACGAGTTTCAGTTGTTTCAATGCGCTCGTTGATAATTAAATCAGTAGTTAAATCACGAAGCATTGCTTTACGTTGAGAGCTAGTGCGTCCTAACTTTCTGTATCCCATGAGGATTCCCTCCTTCATTGAAGTTTCGATATTTGTGTAAAGATATTCCGTCTAGTCGTCTTTTCTTAAGCCTAATCCAAGGTCTTCAAGCTTTGCTTTAACCTCTTCAAGTGATTTACGACCTAAGTTACGAACCTTCATCATATCTTCTTCTGTTTTATTTGCTAATTCTTGTACAGTGTTAATACCTGCACGCTTTAAGCAGTTATAAGAACGAACAGAAAGGTCAAGTTCCTCAATTGTCATTTCAAGAACCTTTTCTTTTTGGTCTTCTTCTTTTTCAATCATAATTTCAGCATTTTGAGCTTCATCAGTTAATCCGACAAAGATATTTAAATGCTCTGTTAAGATTTTTGATCCTAATGCAATCGCATCTTTTGGACCGGTGCTACCATCTGTCCATACATCAAGTGTCAACTTATCATAGTTTGTCAATTGACCAACACGAGTATTCTCGACTTGATAAGATACACGTGAAACAGGAGTATAGATGGAATCAATCGGAATCACACCGATTGGTTGGTCTTCACGCTTGTTTTGATCAGCAGGTGTATAACCACGACCACGTCTTGCTGTTAAACGCATGCGAAGATGACCATTTTTTGCTAGAGTCGCAATATGAAGATTTGGATTTAAAATTTCCACATCACTATCATGAGTGATGTCAGAAGCCTTAACGGAACCTTCACCTTGGATATCAATCTCTAAAGTTTTCTCTTCATCTGAATAAACTTTAAGAGCTAGCTTTTTAATGTTTAAAATAATAGATGTTACATCCTCTACGACGCCTTCGATTGTTGAAAACTCATGAAGTACCCCGTCGATTTGAATCGACGTGACAGCGGCACCTGGGAGTGAAGATAATAGGATACGACGTAAGGAGTTACCCAAAGTTGTTCCATATCCACGCTCAAGTGGCTCTACGACGAACTTCCCGTACTTGGCATCATCGCTGATCTCAACCGTTTCAATTTTTGGTTTTTCTATTTCGATCATCAAATAACCCTCCTTCAAAACGTCGAAACTTCAGTAAAAATGAATTTACTAAAATCCCTTTGTTTACGTTCCCGTACATGCACAACAACTCGATATATTTTACCTGTATTTCTTAGAATAATTGCATCATATCCCATTATAGACAGATGATACAAATTCTATACAGAAAAAATTAAACGCGACGACGTTTTGGTGGGCGACATCCATTATGAGGAACTGGAGTAACGTCTTTAATAGCAGTAACTTCTAGACCAGCAGCTTGTAATGCACGGATTGCAGCTTCACGTCCTGCACCCGGTCCTTTAACTGTTACTTCTAAAGTTTTCATACCATGCTCCATTGAAGCCTTTGCAGCTGTTTCAGCAGCCATTTGAGCAGCATATGGAGTAGATTTACGAGAACCTTTAAATCCAAGAGCACCTGCACTTGACCATGCTAATGCATTTCCGTGTGCATCAGTAATTGTTACGATTGTATTATTGAAAGTAGAACGGATGTGTGCAATACCAGTGTCGATATTCTTTTTCACACGACGTTTACGAGTATTTGTTTTACGAGCCATTGAAAGTTACCTCCTTTACCGATTATTTTTTCTTGTTCGCTACAGTCTTACGAGGACCTTTACGAGTACGAGCGTTGTTCTTTGTATTTTGACCACGAACAGGTAAGCCACGACGATGACGTAAACCGCGGTAGCAGCCAATCTCCATTAAACGCTTAATGTTAAGGGAAACTTCACGACGAAGGTCACCTTCAACTTTTAATTTATCAATAATATCACGAATTTTATTTAACTCATCTTCAGTTAAATCGCGTACACGAGTGTCTTCAGAAACACCAGCATCAGCTAATACTTTTTGTGCAGTCTTTTTACCAATACCATAAATGTATGTTAAAGAAATAACTACACGCTTTTCACGTGGGACATCCACACCAGCAATACGTGCCATAAATTACGCGCACCTCCTTAAATATTAACCTTGTTTTTGTTTATGTTTAGGGTTTTCACAAATAACCATTACTTTACCACGTCTACGAATAACCTTACATTTTTCGCAGATTGGCTTCACAGATGGTCTAACTTTCATTATCCTAACCTCCTTAATAGTACGGAGTGCAGTTTATTTAAAACGGTAAGTAATTCTACCGCGTGTTAAATCGTATGGAGAAAGTTCCACTGTCACTTTATCACCAGGTAGAATTCGGATGAAATGCATACGAATTTTACCCGAAACGTGAGCAAGAACTGTGTGTCCATTTTCCAATTCAACTTTAAACATGGCATTAGGCAATGTTTCCGTTACAGTGCCTTCTACCTCAATGACATCATCTTTTGCCATTCAAATCGTCTCCCTTCATATCCGTATAGACGTTGTGGTATAAGATTTTTGGGTTTTAAACTGTTGTGAATATCTCATAACCTGATTCAGTGATCGCGATTGTATGCTCGAAATGAGCACATAATTTACCGTCAACTGTTACCACTGTCCAGTCATCAGCCAAAGTTTTTACATAACGACTGCCAGCATTCACCATCGGTTCGATTGCAAGTACCATTCCAGGTTTAAGTCGTGGGCCTATATTAGGCGGACCATAATGTGGAATTTTCGGGTCCTCATGTAAGTCTTGCCCGATACCGTGACCAACATACTCGCGTACAATAGAAAAGCCATTCTCTTCCACATACGTTTGGATCTTATTGGAGATGTTCGAAAGGCGTGCACCTGGTTTTGCCTCTTCTAAACCAAATAATAACGATTCCTCTGTAACATCTAATAAACGCTGTGTCTCCGCATCAATCGTGCCAACTGCGTATGTCCAGGCCGAATCACCGTGATAACCATTAAATTTAGCGCCAATATCAATACTGATAATATCACCATTTTTCAATTTAAGGTCACTGGGGATTCCATGAACAAGCTCATTATTGACCGAAGTACAAATGCTGCCACGGAAACCATTATAACCTTTGAACGAAGGAATTGCACCTTTTTTGCGTATAAACTCTTCGGCAATCCGATCTAATTCCTTTGTTGTCACACCCGGAACAATATGTTTCCTTAGTTCTTGATGGGTTAGAGCAACAATTCGTCCAGCTTCACGCATAATCTCGAGTTCACGAGGGGTTTTACAAATAATCATTAAGACAAACTCCCAAGTAATTCGTTAATGTCAGCAAATACTACATCAATATCTTGCTGTCCATTAATATTGCGTAAATAACCTTTACTCTCGTAGAAGTTTAATAATGGAGCCGTTTGTTGCATATTAACTTCAAGACGGTTTTGTACAGTTGCTTCATTATCATCTGCTCTTTGATATAATTCTCCACCACAACGGTCACATGTACCTTCTTTAGCTGGAGGATTAAAAACTAAATGATAAGTTGCCCCACATGACTTACAAATTCGTCTTCCGGTTAATCGAGCCATTAACAGTTCATGATCAACATCAATGTTAATGACATAATCTATTTTTTTATTTAATCCGGTTAACATCTCTTCCAATGCCTCAGCTTGAGGTACTGTACGAGGAAAACCATCAAGTAAAAATCCTTTTTCACAATCAGGCTTTGTCAGACGTTCGCGAACAATCCCAATCGTAACATCATCCGGAACAAGAGCACCTTGATCCATAAAGGACTTTGCTTTTAAACCAAGTTCCGTTTCTTCCTTCATAGCCGCACGAAACATATCTCCGGTTGAAATATGAGGAATACCGTACTTGGCGACAATTCTTTCTGCCTGTGTTCCTTTTCCAGCACCAGGAAGACCCATTAATACTAAGTTCATGTATATACCCCCTAGTTAAAGCGTATCGGCCAAGGGAACAAAATGTTCCCTTTTAATCCGTTACTGCTTAATGAAACCTTTATAATGACGTTTAACAAGCTGACTCTCAAGTTGCTTCATCGTATCCAAGGCTACCCCAATAACAATTAGCAAGCTTGTGCCACCAATTTGTGCAGATTGCGGTAAATTTGCAATATTAATGAAGACAACTGGAAGGACAGCAATAACTGCTAAGAATAAAGATCCAACTAGAGTTAATCGGTATAAAATACGGGTTAAGTATTCCTGAGTGCTCTTTCCTGGGCGAATCCCCGGAACGTATCCACCTTGTTTCTTAAGATTTTCAGCCATTTGTTCCGGATTAACCTGAATAAAGGCATAAAAATAAGTAAAGGCGATAATAAGCGCTGCATATAAAACCATACCAATTGGATGGCTATAGTCAAAAACTCGTTGAATCCATAAAGTAACATCATTTGTTGGGAAAAATGATGCAATTGTTCTTGGTGTAATGATAAATGAAACAGCAAAGATAACTGGAATAACTCCGGCAGCATTTACTTTTAACGGTAAATGTGTTGATTGACCCCCAACTTGATTACGTCCAGCATTCATGCGCTTCGCATATTGAATTGGAATTTTACGTAATGCTTGTTGAATAAAAATTGTCCCTACAACAATTGCAATAATCGCTAAGACAATTAAGGCAACCGTAATAATGTTTATAAACAAGCTTTCTCCAGCATTCTCAAACTTTTGAGCATAGATTTGGTTAACGACCGTAGGAATACTAGCAACAATCCCAGCAAAGATGATAATGGAAATTCCATTACCAACACCCTTTTCGGTGATTTGCTCACCTAGCCACATTAAAAATGCAGTACCACCTGTTAAAACAATTGATATCAATGCATACGTTGTAAATCCAGGATTTTCAATTAATTGGCCACTAGCCATATTATTAAAGCCATATGACATACCAAATGCTTGAATAAATCCAAGCACAATTGTGAAGTAACGGGTAAACTGAGCAAGTTTACGGCGTCCTACATCTCCTTGTTTTGACCACTCCGTAAATTTAGGAACAACATCCATTTGTAAAAGTTGAACAATGATGGAAGCTGTAATATACGGCATGATTCCCATTGCTAGGATGGAGAAGTTTTTTAACGCACCACCGCCAAATGTATTTAAAACACCAAAGACACTAAGCTGATCTTGAGCAGCTAAAATGTCAGCATTAACATTTGGTACCGGTATAAACGTACCGATACGATAAACCACTAACATTAAAAGGGTGAATATAATCTTTCGTCTTATATCACCCACGCGCATAAAATTGGAGATTGTCGAAAACATTACAACACCTCAGTTTGACCGCCAGCAGCTTCAATCGCTTCTTTAGCAGCTGAGGAGAATTTGTGAGCTTTCACTGTCAACTTTTTCTCTACATTACCTTTAGCAAGAATCTTAATTCCTGCTTTTTCACTTTTCACTACACCGCTCTCGATCAAAAGTTCAGGTGTAACTTCTGTACCATCTTCAAAGCGATTTAAAGTGTCAAGGTTTACTACAGCAAACTCTTTGCGATTAATATTCGTAAAACCACGCTTCGGTAAACGTTGGAATAATGGTGTTTGACCACCCTCAAATCCAAGACGAACTCCTCCGCCTGAACGAGCGTTTTGTCCTTTATGACCTTTACCAGCAGTTTTCCCTTGACCGGAACCGATACCGCGTCCTAAACGCTTGCGTTCCTTACGGGAACCTTCAGCAGGCTGTAATTCATGAAGTTTCATATGGGCACCTCCTTATTGTTAAGAAGAATCGATTAAAGTTCTTTAACCGTCACAAGATGAGCAACTTTATTAATCATTCCACGGATAGCCGCGTTGTCTGGCTGCTCAACAGATTGATGCATTTTACGTAAGCCTAAAGCTTTGACCGTTTCTTGTTGATCCTTATTGCGACCAATTAAACTACGAGTAAGGGTAATCTGTAATTTGTTTGCCATAACATTTCCCCCCTTATCCTAATAGTTCTTCTACTGATTTACCACGTAATTTAGCTACGTCCTCAGCACGTTTTAATTGTGTTAATCCGTCAATCGTTGCACGAATTACATTGATAGGAGTGTTTGTTCCTAGTGATTTAGATAGGATATCTTGAACACCAGCTAACTCAAGGACAGCACGAACTGGTCCTCCAGCAATAACTCCTGTACCTTCTGCAGCAGGTTTTAACAGAATTTCACCCGCACCAAATCGTCCTAGTACTTGGTGTGGAAGTGTAGTTCCAACCATTGGTACTTCAATTAGGTTTTTCTTTGCATCTTCGATTGCCTTGCGGATCGCATCTGGTACTTCTTGAGCTTTACCAGTACCGAAACCAACGTGACCGTTTTTATCTCCAACTACAACTAGTGCAGAGAAACGGAAACGACGTCCACCTTTAACAACCTTAGCTACACGATTAACCGTAACTACGCGTTCTTCAAGTTCAAGTTTGTTTGGATCAATACGACGCATCTTTTTGTGTCCCTCCTTTGACTATTAAAATTCTAAGCCGTTTTCGCGAGCAGCATCTGCTAATGCTTTAACGCGTCCATGATAAAGGTATCCTCCGCGGTCAAAGACAACAGATGAAACGCCTTTCTCTACCGCACGTTTAGCAACTAATTCTCCGACCTTCTGAGCTGCTGCAACATCTTTAGTAGACTCAAGAGATAATTCTTTATCTAAAGTAGAAGCACTTGCAATTGTAACTCCGTTAACATCGTCAATTAATTGAGCATAAATGTGTTGGTTAGAGCGGAACACATTTAGACGAGGACGAGCTTCAGTACCGCTAAGTTTCGCACGAACACGAGCATGTCTTTTCTTGCGAGTAGCGTTTTTATCAAGCTTCGTAATCATTTACGTCACTCCTTTCGTTTACCTATGCGGCATTACTTACCTGTTTTACCTTCTTTACGACGTACAAATTCGCCTTCGTAACGAATCCCTTTGCCTTTGTACGGCTCAGGCGGACGAACTCCACGAATATTAGCAGCTAATGCGCCGACACGCTCTTTATCGATCCCTTTAACAGTGATCTTTGTGTTTGTCGGAACTTCAACTTCTACACCATTTTCAGGTTCAAATTCAACTGGATGAGAATATCCTACGCTTAATACTAATTTGCTACCTTGCTTTTGAGCACGGTAACCAACCCCGATTAATTCAAGGTTTCTTTCAAATCCTTTTGAAACACCTTCAACCATGTTTGAAAGTAACGCACGAGTTGTACCGTGGATTGTACGGTGTTCTTTTGAATCAGATGGACGAGAGACTGTAATAACATTCTCTTCTACTGTAATCGTCATATCAGGGTTAAAAGTACGTGTTAATTCACCTTTAGGTCCCTTCACTGTTACAGTGCCGTTATTATTTGTCAATGTAACTCCTTGTGGAAGTTCAATTGGCTTTTTACCTACGCGTGACATTTAGTGCACCTCCAATCAATTCAGAAAATCTATTACCAAACGTACGCTAATACTTCTCCACCAGCTTGTTTTGCACGAGCTTCTTTGTCAGTTAAAACACCTTGTGAAGTAGAAAGTAGCGCGATACCAAGTCCGTTAAGTACACGTGGTACTTCATTAGATTTCGCATAAACACGTAACCCTGGCTTACTAATACGTTTTAAACCAGTAATAACACGCTCATTGTTTGCACCGTATTTTAAGAAGATACGGATAATACCTTGCTTATTGTCTTCGATATATTCAACATCACGAACGAAACCTTCACGCTTTAAGATTTCAGCGATTTGTTTCTTGATGTTAGAAGCAGGTACCTCTAACTTCTCGTGACGTACCATGTTCGCATTACGAATGCGAGTAAGCATATCTGCAATTGGATCTGTCATGACCATTTGTGTTTACCTCCTTCCCTCAGATAGGGTTTTACCAGCTAGCTTTTTTCACACCAGGAATTTGTCCTTTGTATGCTAATTCACGGAAACAAATACGGCAAAGCTTAAATTTACGATAAACAGAGTGTGGACGTCCGCAACGTTCGCAACGTGTGTACTCTTGTACCTTAAATTTTTGAGTGCGCTTTTGTTTCACAATCATTGACTTTTTAGCCACGATTTCGCCTCCCTTTGTTTACTTTTGGAATGGCATTCCGATTTGTGTTAACAATTCACGAGCTTCTTCATCAGTGTTAGCTGTCGTAACGATAACAATATCCATTCCACGAACCTTGCTTACTTTATCGTAATCAATTTCAGGGAAAATTAATTGTTCTTTCACACCTAATGTGTAGTTTCCACGACCGTCAAATGCCTTTTTAGAAACACCACGGAAGTCACGTACGCGTGGTAGTGAAATTGAGACTAATTTATCTAAGAACTGATACATGCGTTCGCCGCGTAGCGTAACTTTTGCACCAATCGGCATACCTTCACGAAGACGGAAGCCAGCGATTGATTTCTTTGCACGAGTTACAACAGGCTTTTGACCAGTGATAATAGCTAATTCTTCAACAGCAACATCAAGAGCTTTTGCGTTTTGAACAGCGTCACCAATCCCCATGTTTACGACGATTTTTTCCAATCCAGGAACTTGCATTACTGATTTATAATTAAACTTGCTCATTAGAGCAGGAGTAATTTCTTTTACATATTTTTCTTTTAGGCGGTTCATTCAGGCGTACCTCCCTTCTTTAATGACTATTTATCAAGAACTTGACCAGATTTTTTTGCAACGCGTACTTTCTTTCCGTTCACTTCAGTGTAACCAACACGAGTTGGAGCACCAGTTTTAGGATCGATTGGCATAACGTTTGATACATGGACAGGTGCCTCTTGGCTAATAATTCCGCCTTGCGGATTAGCTTGTGAAGGTTTAGAGTGTTTCTTCACTACGTTAACACCTTCTACGAGTACACGGCTCTGTTTAGGATAAGCTTCAAGGATTACTCCTGTTTTGCCTTTATCCTTACCGGAGATGACCATTACTTTGTCACCTTTTTTAACATGCATCTTGCGCACCTCCTTAAAGGCATAGAAATTTATTATAGTACTTCTGGAGCTAAAGAAACGATTTTCATAAAGTTGCTATCGCGAAGTTCACGAGCAACTGGGCCAAAGATACGAGTTCCACGTGGACTCTTGTCTTCTTTAATGATTACACATGCGTTTTCATCAAACTTAATGTATGAACCATCTTTACGACGTGCACCACTCTTTGTACGAACGATTACGGCTTTAACAACATCACCTTTTTTAACAACGCCACCTGGTGTTGCTTGTTTCACAGTACAAACAATAATGTCACCGATACCGGCTGTTTTACGGCCAGAACCACCTAGTACTTTAATTGTTAATACTTCACGTGCACCAGAGTTGTCAGCAACCTTCAAACGTGTTTCTGTTTGGATCATGCTTGTAACCTCCCTTCGGATTTAACTTATCCGAACTATTAAATAATAACAGCTTGTTCTACTACTTCAACTAAACGGAAGCGTTTTGTAGCTGAAAGTGGACGAGTTTCCATGATGCGTACCACGTCGCCAACTTTTGCTTGGTTTTGCTCATCATGAGCTTTAAACTTCTTAGAGTACTTTACGCGCTTACCATATAGAGGATGCTTTTTATATGTTTCTACAAGAACAGTGATAGTTTTATCCATCTTGTCAGAAACAACGCGTCCTGTGTAAACTTTGCGTTGGTTGCGTTCACTCATTTGCGAACCTCCTCCCAATTATCGATTGTTAACGCCGATTTCTCTTTCACGAATCACAGTTTTCATGCGAGCAATCGCTTTGCGCACTTCACGAATGCGAGCTGTATTTTCAAGTTGACCAGTCGCCAATTGAAAGCGAAGGTTGAAAAGCTCTTCTTTTAAAGATTTAACTTTTTGTTCAATTTCGGCAGTGGTAAGTTCTTTAATTTCATTAGCTCTCATTTGATTCACCACCAATTTCTTCACGTTTTACAAACTTACATTTTACAGGAAGTTTGTGTGATGCAAGACGCAATGCTTCACGAGCGATTTCTTCAGAAACACCCGCAACCTCAAACATGATACGACCAGGTTTTACTACAGCTACCCAACCTTCTGGAGCCCCTTTACCTGAACCCATACGCACTTCTAGAGGCTTAGCAGTATATGATTTGTGTGGGAAAATTTTAATCCAAACTTTTCCTCCACGCTTCATATAACGAGTCATCGCAATACGCGCTGATTCGATTTGACGGTTCGTGATCCAAGAAGCTTCCATAGCTTGTAGACCGTATTCACCAAACATTACTTCAGTACCGCCCTTAGATTGACCGCGCATATTTCCACGGTGTACACGACGATATTTTACGCGTTTTGGTAATAACATATTATTTGCCTCCTTCCTCGGTTTTCTTCTTCGTAGGAAGGACCTCTCCACGATAAATCCATACTTTTACGCCAAGTTTACCGTATGTTGTATCTGCTTCAGCAGTAGCGTAATCGATATCTGCACGAAGAGTATGAAGTGGAACTGTTCCTTCGCTGTAATGTTCTGAGCGAGCAATATCCGCACCGCCTAAACGACCAGATACCATAGTTTTGATTCCTTTTGCGCCAGCACGCATTGCACGTTGAATAACTTGCTTTTGTGCACGACGGAAAGAAACACGATTTTCTAATTGACGAGCGATATTTTCTGCTACTAACTTAGCATCGATATCCGCTTTTTTGATTTCAAGAATGTTGATATGAACACGTTTGCCAGTTAGTTCGTTAAGAGCCTTACGAAGTGCTTCAACTTCAGTACCACCCTTACCGATAACCATACCCGGCTTAGCAGTGTGGATTGTGATATTTACACGGTTTGCAGCACGCTCGATTTCAATTTTAGAAACAGAAGCATCGCTCAAACGCTTTGTAACGTATTCACGAACTTTGATGTCTTCGTGTAAAAGATCAGCATAGTCTTTGCCTGCGTACCATTTAGATTCCCAATCACGGATGATCCCAATACGCAATCCGACTGGATTTACTTTTTGACCCACGGCTTATCCCTCCTTCTTTTCTGATAAAACGATAGTAATATGGCTAGTGCGCTTATTGATTTGGCTTGCACGACCCATTGCGCGAGGACGGAATCTCTTTAAAGTTGGTCCTTCGTCAACGAAAGCTTGAGCAACTACTAGGTTATTAACATCCATTTCGTAGTTATGCTCAGCGTTTGCCATAGCAGATTTTAATACTTTTTCCACGATTGGAGAAGCTGCTTTAGGCGTTAAGTTTAAAATCGCCACTGCTTCACCAACTTGCTTTCCTCGAATTAAATCAACGACTAAACGAGCTTTACGAGGAGCAATACGAACTGTTCTTGCAACAGCTTTAGCTTGCATGAAAATGCCTCCTCTCATTAACGTCTTGTTTTCTTGTCATCATTACCATGGCCTTTGTAAGTACGAGATGGAGCAAATTCTCCAAGCTTGTGACCTACCATGTCTTCAGTAACATATACAGGCACATGTTTGCGACCATCATAAACCGCGATAGTATGGCCAATAAATTGTGGGAAGATCGTTGAACGTCTTGACCAAGTTTTAACAACTTGTTTGCCGTCAGTTTCGTTAAGTTTCTCGATCTTAACCATTAAATGATCATCAACAAATGGTCCTTTTTTCAAGCTGCGACCCATGCTTGAACCTCCCTTCGTGACTGATCTACGGTTCTATTGGCGAACCGTAGGACAATCCCGTTATTTTTTACGACGACGTACGATAAACTTGTCGGATTTGTTTTTCTTTTTGCGAGTTTTCGCTCCAAGAGTTGGTTTACCCCATGGAGACATTGGAGATTTACGTCCGATAGGTGAACGTCCTTCCCCACCACCGTGTGGGTGATCGTTAGGGTTCATTACAGATCCACGAACAGTTGGGCGTTTGCCTAACCAACGAGAACGACCTGCTTTACCAATGTTGATTAACTCATGTTGTTCGTTACCAACTTGACCAACTGTTGCGCGGCAAGTTGCTAGAATCATACGAACTTCACCAGAGTTCAAACGTACGATAACGTACTTATCTTCTCTACCTAGGATTTGCGCAGAAGTTCCTGCTGAACGAACTAATTGTCCGCCTTTTCCTGGTTTTAATTCGATGTTGTGAATGGTTGTACCCATTGGAATGTTTGCAAGTGGTAAAGCATTACCTACTTTAATATCTGCCTCAGGGCCAGACATGATTTCCGTTCCAACTACTAAGTTTTTCGGAGCTAGGATATAACGCTTTTCTCCATCAACGTAGTTAATTAATGCAATGTTTGCTGAACGGTTTGGATCGTACTCAATTGTAGCAACGCGTCCTGGAATGCCATCTTTATCGCGTTTAAAGTCGATTAAACGATATTGACGCTTGTGACCGCCGCCTTGATGACGAACAGTAATCTTACCTTGGTTATTACGGCCAGCCTTGTTCTTTAATGGAGCTAATAAAGACTTTTCTGGTGTGCTTGTAGTGATTTCTGCAAAATCAGATACAGTCATACCACGACGGCCGTTAGAGGTAGGTTTGTACTTTTTAATCGCCATGCTGATTCCCTCCTTTTCTTACGGTTGTATTATGCTTCAAAGAATTCGATTTCTTTGCTATCAGCTGTTAGTTTTACGATTGCTTTACGACGCTTATTTGTGTAACCGCCGAATTTACCCATACGCTTGAATTTCCCTTTATAGTTCATGATGTTAACTTTTTCAACATCCACACCAAAGATTTTTTCTACAGCGTCTTTAACTTGGGTTTTATTAGCTTTCACATCAACTTCAAATGTGTATTTTTTTTCTGTCATTAAATCAGTTGAGCGTTCAGTGATTACGGGGCGCTTAATGATATCGCGTGCATCCATTATGCAAGCACCTCCTCTACTTTTTCAACTGCAGCTTTCGTCATGATTAATTGATCATGATTTAATACATCTAAAACATTAATGCCATCTGCTGTTACCACAGTAACACCTGGGATGTTACGAGCTGATAATGCAACATTTTCATCTAAATCTGCAGTAACGATTAAAGCTTTCTTCTCAACAGAAAGACCCTTTAACACACCTGCAAATTCTTTTGTTTTCGGTGCTTCGAAAGCTAGGCTCTCTAATACTAAAATGTTTTCTGCTAATACTTTTGATGATAAAGCAGATTTAATTGCTAAACGGCGAACTTTCTTCGGTAATTTGTAGCTGTAGCTACGAGGAGTAGGACCGAATACGATTCCACCTCCGCGCCATTGTGGAGAGCGGATTGAACCTTGACGTGCACGTCCTGTTCCTTTTTGACGCCATGGTTTACGTCCACCACCACGAACTTCAGAACGATTTTTTACTTTATGATTACCTTGACGTAATGATGCTCTTTGCATAACAACCGCTTCAAAAAGCACATGATTGTTAGGCTCGATACCAAATACGGAATCATTTAATTCGATTTCGCCAACTTGTGTACCTGCTTGGCTGAATAATGATACTTTCGGCATTTACGTTTTGCCTCCTTTCTTTGAAAATAATTATGCTTTTACCGCACTTTTAACTTGAATTAGTCCGCGTTTTGGTCCTGGTACATTTCCTTTTACTAATAAAAGGTTACGTTCAGCATCAACCTTAACGATTTCTAAGTTTTGTACTGTTACTTGTTCTCCGCCCATTCTTCCAGCTAATTTCTTACCTTTGAAAACACGGTTTGGAGCAACAGGTCCCATTGAACCAGGACGACGATGATAACGAGAACCGTGAGCCATTGGCCCGCGTGATTGTCCATGACGTTTGATAACACCTTGGAAACCTTTTCCTTTTGAAACTCCAGTAACATCTACTGTATCGCCAGCAGCGAAAATTTCTACTTTGACTTCCTGACCAACCTCATAAGCTACTAAACCATCTCCGCGGAATTCCTTAACGAAGCGCTTAGGAGCAGTGTTAGCTTTAGCTGCATGGCCTTTTTCTGGCTTGTTAGCAACTTTTTCACGTTTAGTTTCAAATCCAACTTGAACTGCTTCGTATCCATCAACTTCAACTGTCTTCTTTTGAAGAACTACGTTGTCAGCAGCTTGGATTACAGTTACAGGGATAAGATCTCCGTTTTCAGCAAACACTTGAGTCATACCGATTTTTCTACCTAAGATTCCTTTGGTCATTAGTCACACCTCCTATTGATTTTCCTTGTTTATTCATTAAAGTTTGATTTCGATATCTACACCTGACGGTAAGTCTAAACGCATAAGTGAATCAACTGTTTGTGGAGTTGGGTTCACGATGTCAATTAGACGCTTGTGTGTACGCATCTCGAATTGTTCACGAGAATCTTTGTACTTATGAACCGCACGAAGGATCGTGTAAACTGATTTCTCAGTCGGTAATGGAATCGGGCCTGAAACAGCCGCACCAGAACGCTTTGCAGTTTCTACAATCTTTTCAGCTGATTGATCAAGAATTCTGTGATCATAAGCTTTTAAACGGATACGAATTTTTTGTTTTGCCATTATTTTCCCTCCTTTTTCGCCTATTTCGCTATAGACATTCTCCGTGAAAATTTCCCACACACTCGCCATGGCAAAGCGGCCGGGTGTGTCAGCAACCTTTCACATCATCGCAGTCAAAGACCAACATTGTCTATTATACATAAACACTAGGTCATTTGCAACAATTATTATGTTGAAAACCTTGTGATTCGCACTTTTTTTATTATAGCGACCTAGATGTAAATTTTCAAGAGCAGATTTAAAAGACCAAAATTTACATAATACATTTCTCTTCTATATTATATAGAAGAAACTTGAATGAAAAATCCATACAAAAAGCAGATGGCGTCCCATCTGCTTTTATAAGGTCTTGATATTATTCAGTGATTGTAGTGATTGAACCAGAACCTACAGTACGTCCACCTTCACGGATAGAGAACTTAGTTCCTTCTTCGATCGCAACTGGTGCGATTAGTTCAACAGTCATTTCGATATGGTCCCCAGGCATAACCATTTCAGTTCCTTCTGGAAGCATACAGATACCAGTGATGTCAGAAGTACGGAAATAGAATTGTGGACGGTAGTTAGTGAAGAATGGAGTATGACGTCCACCTTCTTCTTTAGATAAAACGTAAACTTGTGCTTTGAACTTTGTGTGTGGAGTGATTGACTTTGGCTTAGCCAATACTTGACCACGTTCGATTTCTTCACGAGATACCCCACGAAGAAGTGCACCGATGTTATCTCCAGCTTCAGCATAGTCAAGAAGCTTACGGAACATTTCTACACCTGTTACAGTAGTAGATTTTGGCTCTTCAGTGAAACCAACGATTTCAACTACGTCACCAACTTTAACTTGTCCGCGCTCTACGCGTCCAGTTGCAACTGTTCCACGACCAGTGATTGAGAATACATCCTCAACTGGCATCATGAAAGGCTTATCAGTGTCACGAGTTGGTGTTGGAACATACTCGTCAACTGCATTCATAAGTTCGATAACTTTAGCTTCCCATTCAGCTTCGCCTTCTAATGCTTTAAGAGCTGAACCTTTAATTACAGGAATGTCGTCTCCAGGGAAATCGTATTCAGAAAGAAGGTCACGAACTTCCATTTCAACTAATTCTAATAATTCTTCGTCATCAACCATGTCACACTTGTTTAAGAATACAACAAGGTAAGGTACACCTACCTGGCGAGAAAGAAGAATGTGCTCACGTGTTTGTGGCATTGGGCCGTCAGCAGCAGATACTACTAAGATACCGCCGTCCATTTGAGCAGCACCAGTGATCATGTTTTTAACATAGTCAGCATGTCCTGGGCAGTCAACGTGTGCATAGTGACGAGTTGCAGTTTGGTATTCTACGTGAGAAGTGTTGATTGTGATTCCACGTTCTTTTTCTTCTGGAGCAGCGTCGATTTGATCATATCCGCGTGCTTCTGCACCACCAGCTTTTGCAAGAACAGTTGTGATAGCAGCAGTTAAAGTTGTTTTACCGTGGTCAACGTGACCAATTGTACCAATGTTAACGTGTGGCTTAGAACGGTCGAATTTAGCTTTACCCATTAGGAAATCCTCCTTAATAATAAAAAATTATATTTTATGTAAGCGTAGAAAAAAGGGTTGTCCCTAGTTTCTACGCTTCATAGCTTACAATAGTAGTTATACTTTAATAGTGAATGAAAATCAATTATTCACCTTTATTTTTTTTGATGATTGCTTCAGAGATTGATTTAGGTACTTCTTCGTAGTGGTCAAAGTGCATTGTAAATACTCCGCGACCTTGTGTACCAGAACGTAATGAAGTAGCATATCCAAACATCTCAGAAAGAGGTACCATTGAACGAACAACTTGTGCATTACCACGAGCTTCCATACCCTCAACACGACCACGACGTGATGTAATTCCGCCCATGATATCACCCATGTACTCTTCAGGAATTACAACTTCTACTCTCATAACCGGTTCAAGGATAACTGGTTGACACTTAGAAGCAGCGTTTTTAAGCGCCATAGATGCAGCAATCTTAAACGCCATTTCAGATGAGTCAACATCATGGTAGGAACCATCAAACAGTCTTGCTTTAATATCTACCATTGGGTAACCAGCAAGTACCCCACGCTCAAGCGCATCTTCAAGACCTGCTTGAACTGCTGGGATGTATTCACGTGGTACAACCCCACCGACGATACCATTTTCGAATTCAAAGCCTTTTCCTTCTTCGTTTGGAGAGAACTCGATCCAAACGTGTCCGTATTGTCCACGTCCACCTGATTGACGCGCAAACTTTCCTTCAACTTGCGCTGAACTACGGAATGTTTCACGATATGCAACCTGTGGTGCACCAACGTTTGCTTCTACTTTAAATTCACGACGCATACGGTCAACAAGGATATCAAGGTGAAGCTCACCCATACCCGCAATGATAACCTGACCAGTTTCCGGATCAGTATGCGCGCGGAATGTTGGATCTTCTTCTTGAAGTTTTTGTAATGCCGTTGTCATCTTGTCTTGGTCAGCCTTTGACTTAGGTTCAACAGAAAGTTGAATAACTGGCTCTGGGAATACCATTGATTCTAGGATAACAAGGTTTTTGTCATCACAAAGTGTATCACCAGTAGTAGTATCTTTCAAACCAACAGCTGCAGCAATGTCACCGGAATAAACCTTGGAGATTTCTTGACGGCTGTTTGCATGCATTTGCAGGATACGACCAACACGTTCACGTTTTCCTTTCGTAGAATTCTGAACATAAGATCCAGACTCTAATGTACCTGAGTACACACGGAAGAACGTTAATTTTCCAACATAAGGGTCAGTCATAACTTTGAATGCAAGTGCAGCGAATGGCTCTTCATCACTAGAGTGACGTACAATTACCTCTTCTGGATCATCCACAGCATGACCATTAATTGCTGGTACATCTAATGGTGATGGAAGATAATCGATTACTGCATCAAGCATTAACTGAACACCTTTGTTTTTGAATGCTGTTCCGCAAACTACTGGATAGAATTCAACGTTTGTAGTACCTTTACGAATAGCAGCTTTGATTTCTTCTTTAGTTAGCTCTTCGCCACCAAGGTATTTCTCCATTAATTCTTCATCTAGTTCCGCAACTGCTTCAACTAACTTTTCACGGTATTCTTCAGCTTGATCTTGATATTCAGCAGGGATTTCACCAACTGTAATATCAGTTCCTAGATCATTAGCATAGAAAGTAGCTGTCATTTCAACTAAATCAATGATTCCTTTGAACTGGTCTTCAGAACCGATTGGTAATTGAATTGGATGTGCATTTGCTTGTAAACGTTCGTGAAGTGTTTTCACGGAATACAAGAAGTCAGCACCGATTTTATCCATTTTGTTTACAAATACGATACGTGGTACGCCGTAAGTTGTTGCTTGGCGCCAAACCGTTTCTGTTTGTGGTTCTACACCAGATTGTGCATCAAGAACAGCAACTGCACCATCAAGTACACGAAGGGAACGTTCAACCTCTACTGTGAAGTCTACGTGTCCTGGAGTGTCAATGATGTTTACACGGTGGTTTTTCCATTGAGCAGTAGTTGCCGCAGAAGTAATTGTGATTCCGCGTTCTTGCTCTTGTTCCATCCAGTCCATTTGAGAAGCACCTTCGTGTGTTTCTCCAATTTTATGGATTTTACCTGTGTAGTAAAGAATACGTTCTGTTGTTGTCGTTTTACCAGCATCAATGTGTGCCATGATACCAATATTGCGAGTTTTTTCTAAGGAGAACTCTCTTGCCATTGGGTCTTTCTCCTTCCTAGTAAGGATAATTTGGTTTTGAAGGTTATTCTACCAACGGTAGTGAGCAAACGCTTTGTTTGCTTCCGCCATTTTGTGTGTATCTTCACGTTTCTTCACTGATGCACCAGTGTTGTTAGCTGCATCGAGAATTTCATGAGCTAAACGCTCTTCCATAGTCTTTTCTCCACGGTTACGTGAATAGTTCACTAACCAACGAAGACCTAAAGTTGTACGACGCTCAGGACGCACCTCTACTGGTACTTGATAGTTTGATCCACCTACACGGCGTGCTCTAACTTCAAGAACTGGCATGATATTTTTAAGAGCTTGGTCGAAAACTTCCATTGGCTCTTTACCAGTACGTTCGCGAATAATATCAAATGCTGAATAAAGAATTTCTTGAGATTTACCTCTTTTACCGTCAATCATCATTTTGTTGATTAGACGAGTAACCAATTTAGAATTGTAAATCGGATCTGGTAAAACGTCTCTTTTTGCTACAGGACCTTTACGTGGCATGTTGTTTCCTCCTTTCAAAGATGCTTAAAAGCTATTTAGATAGATTATTTTTTAGCTGCAGTTTTTCCTGCTTTCGGTCTCTTAGTTCCATATTTAGAACGACCTTGCATACGGTTGTTAACACCAGCTGTGTCAAGTGCTCCACGAACAATGTGATAACGTACCCCAGGTAAGTCCTTTACACGTCCACCGCGAATTAAAACAACGCTGTGTTCTTGTAGGTTATGACCAATACCAGGAATATAAGCTGTTACCTCGATACCGTTTGTTAAACGAACACGCGCATATTTACGTAACGCTGAGTTCGGTTTCTTCGGAGTCATTGTACCAACACGAGTACATACACCACGTTTTTGAGGTGAAGATAAATTAGTTTGTGATTTTTTGAAACTATTGTACCCTTTATTTAACGCTGGTGATTTTGATTTTTCCTCGATTGATTTACGAGGTTTACGGACTAATTGGTTAATAGTAGGCATTTTTATTTCCTCCCTTCACGTTTTTGTTAAGCCCACACATCCAGGTGGTTCATTTTAAAGCAAAAACAAAGTTTTTGAAGATACGCTCGATCTACAAAAACAGTTTTTAATAAATAATTGCAACAGCTGCAGCAGCAACCTCAATTCCACAAGCTTTGCCGAGCTTTTTCATCGAGTCAACTTGCGAGATTGGAATTTGAACTTCTTTAGCTATTTGCATAACCTTTGCTGTTACCTTTGGGTCAGCATCAGTTGCAATGACTAAACATTTCACTTTCCCTTCTTGCAGTGCTTTTACAGTTTGCTTAGTTCCTACAATAATTTCTTTTGCCTGCAATACTTTTTCATAAGACATTTGATATCCTCCAAAGTATCAGGTGTATAGGAGCACCTTTGCTATATTATCATTTGTAAAAATCATTGTCAACTTTAATTTGAAATTTTTATGGTACTTGCGCTGGATGCGCAAGTACCATTTTAACAAACTTATTCAACTAAAGCTGGTTCTTCAGGCATTTCGCCTTTTAAGTATGACTCTGCTTTTCGGTAGCGAAGCATTCCCGTTCCTGCAGGTACTAACTTACCGATAATAACGTTCTCTTTAAGTCCAAGTAATTCATCACGCTTTCCTTTAATGGCAGCATCAGTAAGAACTCGCGTTGTTTCTTGGAAGGAAGCAGCCGATAAGAAAGAATCTGTCTCAAGGGAAGCTTTTGTAATACCAAGAAGTACCGGACGACATGTTGCCGGTAAATTCCCTTTGAGTAAGGCCTTTTCATTGGCGTCAGTAAATTGATGAACATCAAGAAGCGAACCAGGCAATACATCGGTTTCACCCGCATCGATAACGCGTACTTTGCGAAGCATTTGACGTACCATTACTTCAACGTGTTTATCACCAATTTCTACCCCTTGCATACGGTATACTTTTTGAACTTCACGCAATAAATACTCTTGTACAGCACCAATGTCTTTGACTTTTAATAGTTCCTTTGGATCAATAGAACCCTCAGTAAGTTCTTGTCCTCTAGCAATTCTATCACCTACGGAAACTTTTAATCGAGCCGTGTAAGGAGCACTATAGGTACGATCTTCATGCTCACCCTTAATTAGAATTTCATGCTGACGATCGCGGCCTTCATTTATGCTAATGATTTCTCCATCAAATTCGGCAATAACCGCCTGACCTTTCGGGTTACGCGCTTCAAACAATTCTTGGATACGCGGCAAACCTTGTGTAATATCGTCTCCGGCAACCCCACCCGTATGGAACGTACGCATTGTTAACTGTGTTCCAGGTTCTCCGATTGATTGAGCTGCGATAATTCCAACCGCTTCACCAACCTCAACCTCTTGGCCAGTTGCTAGATTGCGTCCATAACACTTTTTACATACACCATGTCTAGTGTTACAAGTAAACGCTGAACGGATATTTACTTTTTCAATGCCAGCATTGACGATTTCTTTGGCAATATCTTCTGTGATTAAACCATTCTCCTCAACAAAAACATGCTTCGTTTCCGGATGCTTAATCGCTTTACGAGCATAACGTCCGATAAGACGTTCTTCTAATGGTTCGATAATTTCCGTACCATCACGCAGAGCACTTACAATCAATCCGCGGTCTGTTCCACAATCATCATCACGAACAATGACATCTTGGGCTACATCAACTAGACGTCGTGTTAAATAACCGGAGTCTGCTGTTTTTAGGGCCGTATCGGCAAGACCTTTACGCGCACCGTGTGTCGAGATAAAGTATTCAAGAACCGTTAATCCTTCGCGGAAACTTGATTTAATTGGTAATTCAATGATACGTCCAGCCGGGTTGGCCATTAGCCCACGCATACCGGCAAGCTGTGTAAAGTTAGACGCGTTACCACGGGCTCCGGAATCACTCATCATGAAGATTGGGTTTGTTTTATTTAAAGACTGCATCAATTTTCCTTGAATGACATCCTTTGCTTGGCTCCAAATGGAGATTACGCGGTCATACCGCTCATCTTCCGTAATTAATCCGCGTCTAAATTGCTTTAATACATTATCAACTTTATTTTGGGCATCTTTTAAGATATCCTCTTTTTCACCTAAAACAACGATATCAGCAACCCCTACCGTAATACCAGCACGAGTTGAATATTTAAATCCTAAATCTTTCATGCGGTCAAGCATTTTAGACGTCTCTGTAATTTTAAAACGTTTAAATACTTCAGCAATGATGTTCCCTAAGATTTTCTTTTTAAATGGATCAATTAGAGGCATTTCCTTAATCTTTGCCCGAACATCAGCACCCTTACCAACAAAATATTTAGCAGGCGTTTCAACCTCTAAATTATGTTGAGTTGGCTCGTTAATGAATGGGAATGATTTTGGTAAAATCTCATTAAATATCAGCTTACCAACAGTTGTAATTAATAGCTGCTGGTTTTGTTCTTCCGTAAAGGTTTCATTATGAAGCGAGCCAGCATGTACTGCTACACGAGTATGCAAATGGGCATAGCCGTTTTGGTAAGCAATAAGTGCTTCATTTGTATCTTTAAATATCATTCCTTCACCAATAGCACCTTCGCGCTCAAGGGTTAGATAGTAGTTACCTAATACCATGTCCTGGGAAGGAGTAACAACCGGCTTACCATCTTTAGGGTTCAAGATGTTTTGAGCTGCAAGCATTAGAAGTCTAGCCTCTGCTTGGGCTTCAGCCGATAGCGGTACGTGAACCGCCATTTGGTCCCCGTCAAAGTCTGCATTATAAGCAGTACAAACAAGTGGGTGAAGACGAATCGCACGACCTTCTACAAGGGTAGGTTCAAACGCTTGAATACCTAGTCTATGTAGCGTTGGGGCACGGTTTAATAGAACTGGGTGTTCCTTAATCACATCTTCTAAAACGTCCCAAACATCAGGCTGAACTCGTTCAATCTTCCGTTTAGCAGATTTAATATTATGTGCTAAGCCCTTTTCCACTAATTCTTTCATAACGAATGGCTTGAATAATTCAAGAGCCATTTCTTTTGGTAGTCCACATTGATACATTTTTAAATTTGGTCCTACAACGATAACGGAACGACCTGAATAGTCAACGCGTTTACCTAATAGGTTTTGACGGAAACGACCTTGCTTCCCTTTTAACATATGGGAAAGTGATTTTAACGGACGATTTCCTGGTCCTGTTACAGGACGGCCACGGCGGCCATTATCAATTAAAGCGTCCACTGCTTCTTGAAGCATCCGCTTTTCATTTTGTACGATAATGCTTGGTGCACCTAAATCCAATAAGCGCTTTAAGCGATTATTCCGGTTGATAACTCGACGGTATAAATCGTTTAAATCTGAAGTCGCAAATCGACCACCGTCTAATTGTACCATCGGACGAAGTTCAGGCGGAATGACTGGTAGGACATCTAGAATCATCCATGAAGGCTCATTTCCGGAATTTCGGAACGCTTCTAGAACTTCTAAACGCTTAATCGCTCGGGTTCTTCTTTGCCCTTGCGCATTTTTCAACTCTTCTTTAAGAGCATTTACTTCTTTTTGAAGGTCAATGTCTTGTAAAAGCTTTTTAATGGCTTCAGCACCCATCGAAGCTTGGAACTTATTACCGTACTTATCACGGAATGAACGATATTCCTTTTCTGATAATAATTGTTTCTTTTCAAGCGGTGTATCTGCATTGTCAGTCACGACATAAGAAGCAAAATAAATGACTTCTTCTAATGCACGAGGCGACATGTCTAAAACTAGACCCATCCGACTTGGAATCCCTTTAAAATACCAAATATGGGATACCGGTGCAGCTAATTCAATATGGCCCATCCGTTCACGGCGCACCTTTGCACGGGTTACTTCAACACCACATCGGTCACAGACAACACCTTTATAACGAACGCGTTTATACTTTCCGCAATGACATTCCCAGTCCTTTGTAGGTCCGAAAATCCGTTCACAGAATAGCCCGTCCTTTTCTGGTTTCAACGTACGATAGTTGATTGTTTCCGGCTTCTTTACTTCACCAAATGACCAAGAACGGATCTTGTCGGGTGAAGCTAAGCCAATCTTCATATATTCAAAGTTATTAACGTCTATCAAGGGGCTACCTCCCTTTCAATCTACTTCGTTTTTCGAAGCAAACTTATTCAGAACTAATATTGAATAGTATTGATGTCTAGCTGCAGGCGCCATCGGCTCGAGGTCATAAGCCAATCCGACAAGAAGGTTAAAAAACAACCTTCATGCCAGCTCGTCTTATGCTTGTCGCCGATAGGCAGGCGCCTTCCGCTTTTCAATTCAATCTTTTAAACTAACTGTTTCAACTTCAGGTGTATCTACTTCTGGAGCTATTGGAAATGAGTCGGCTTGCCCGATGTCATCCTCATCTTCCATATCTCTCATTTCGATCTCTTCATCATTGCTTGAAAGGATTTTAACATCCATACCTAAGCTTTGAAGTTCCTTAATTAATACTTTAAATGATTCCGGAACACCTGGTTCAGGAACGTTTTCACCTTTTACAATGGCTTCATACGTTTTAACACGACCAACAACATCGTCCGATTTAACCGTTAAGATCTCTTGTAATGTATAAGCTGCACCATATGCCTCAAGCGCCCATACTTCCATTTCCCCGAAACGCTGACCACCGAATTGAGCCTTACCTCCAAGTGGCTGTTGCGTAACAAGTGAGTATGGTCCAGTTGAACGAGCATGAAGCTTATCATCAACCATGTGGGCAAGTTTAATCATGTACATGACACCAACAGAGATTCGGTTATCAAACGGTTCACCGGTACGGCCATCATAAAGAACGGTCTTAGCATCTCTTGCCATACCCGCTTCTTCAATTGTTGCCCAAACATCTTCTTCACTCGCTCCATCAAATACCGGAGATGCAACATGAATATTTAAATATCTAGCTGCCATTCCTAAGTGAAGCTCTAATACCTGACCGATATTCATCCGTGATGGAACCCCTAATGGGTTTAACATGATATCAACTGGTGTTCCATCAGGTAGATATGGCATATCTTCCTCTGGTAATATACGAGAAATAACCCCTTTATTACCATGGCGTCCCGCCATTTTGTCCCCTTCGGAAATCTTACGTTTCTGAACAATATATACACGTACAAGTTGATTTACTCCTGGAGGAAGTTCGTCTCCATCTTCGCGGTTAAAGACTTTTACATCTAAAACAATTCCACCACCACCATTTGGCACACGGAGAGAAGTATCACGTACTTCACGAGCTTTTTCACCAAAGATCGCATGTAGTAAACGTTCTTCAGCTGTAAGTTCGGTGACACCTTTAGGTGTTACTTTACCAACAAGAAGATCACCATCTTTTACTTCAGCTCCAATACGGATAATTCCACGCTCATCAAGGTTACGTAGTGCATCTTCCCCGACATTCGGGATGTCACGAGTAATTTCTTCAGGCCCTAGCTTTGTATCACGAGATTCAGACTCATACTCTTCAATGTGAATCGAAGTATAGACATCATCTTTCACAAGACGTTCACTCATGATGATAGCATCCTCGTAGTTATAGCCATCCCAGTTAAGGAAAGCAACTAACACGTTACGACCTAATGCCAATTCTCCAAGTTCCATCGAAGGACCATCTGCTAAAATCTCACCTTTTGTTACTCGGTTGCCGACTGCAACAATCGGGCGCTGATTATAACAAGTTCCTTGGTTAGAACGAATAAATTTCAATAACTTATATTTATCAAGGTCGCCTTTTACTTCTTGACCGTCGATTTCTTTCACCCGGCGGACCCATACTTCACGCGCTTCCACATGCTCAACAATACCATCATGTTTACAAATAACAGCCGCACCAGAGTCTTTACCTGAAACGTATTCCATCCCAGTTCCTACTCTTGGCGCCTCTGGTTGCATTAGAGGCACAGCTTGACGTTGCATGTTCGCACCCATCAAAGCACGGTTGGAGTCGTCATTTTCTAAGAATGGGATACAAGCAGTCGCTGCTGATACTACCTGTTTAGGCGAAACGTCCATATAGTCGATTCGATCACGATTAACAACAATATTTTCATCCTTAAAACGAGCAACAACATCCTCATCTAAGAATGAACCGTCATCACCGAGACGAGCATTCGCTTGCGCTACGACATAAAGATCTTGTTCGTCTGCTGTTAAATAATCGATTCTTGATGTTACTTTACCTGTTTCCGGGTCAATTCTTCGGTAAGGTGTTTCGATAAACCCAAAACGATTTACCTTAGCATAGGATGATAAAGAGTTAATCAATCCGATGTTTGGACCTTCCGGCGTTTCAATCGGACACATACGACCATAGTGAGAGTAGTGAACGTCACGAACTTCGAATCCTGCGCGCTCACGAGTTAATCCCCCAGGTCCTAGTGCAGATAATCGACGTTTATGGGTTAATTCAGCTAATGGATTGGTTTGATCCATGAACTGAGATAACTGTGAACTTCCAAAGAATTCTTTAATGGAAGCAATTACAGGGCGAATGTTAATTAATTGTTGTGGTGTAATCGTAGCTGTGTCCTGAATGGACATTCTTTCTCTTACCACACGTTCCATCCGAGATAAACCGATTCGGAATTGGTTTTGCAACAATTCACCTACAGAACGCAAACGACGATTTCCTAAATGGTCGATATCATCTGTATCACCAACACCATGCAATAAATTAAAGAAATAACTTATTGAAGCCATGATATCAGCAGGAGTAATATTTTTAATTGGCTCTTCGACATAGGCGTTACCAATGACGTTAATGACCTTTTCATTATCATCATAAGGAGCATAAATTTTAATAGATTGAAGAGTAACAGGCTCTTCGACTACGCCACCAACCGGTTGAGAAGTTTTATAGCCAATATGATTATTTTCTAAATAAGGGAGAACTTTATCTAACGTACGGCGGTCTAGAATAGCCCCTTTTTCAACTAGGATTTCACCTGTTTCAGGGTCTACCAAATTTTCTGCTACTCTTTGACCAAAGAGACGATTTTTTATATGGAGCTTTTTATTGATTTTATAGCGTCCAACACTTGCAAGATCGTAACGCTTTGGATCAAAAAATCTTGAAACTAATAAGCTCTTTGCATTTTCTACGGTTGGCGGTTCACCCGGGCGGAGACGTTCATAGATTTCTAACAACGCCTTTTCAGTACCTTCTGTGTTATCTTTATCAAGGGTGTTGCGAAGATACTCGTTATCGCCGATCAATTCGGTAATCTCTTGATTAGAACCGAACCCTAGAGCACGCAAAAGAACCGTAACGGGAAGTTTCCGAGTACGATCGATTCGAACATATACTACATCTTTCGCATCTGTTTCATATTCAAGCCAAGCACCACGATTTGGAATAACCGTAGCGGAAAAGCCTTTTTTTCCGTTTTTATCAAGCTTACCACTATAGTAAACACTTGGTGAACGAACAAGCTGAGATACGATAACTCGCTCTGCTCCGTTAATAACAAAGGTACCTGTTTCAGTCATCAATGGGAAATCACCCATGAAAACATCCTGGTCCTTTACTTCACCAGTTTCCTTGTTGATAAGACGTACTTTCACACGCAACGGCGCTGAATATGTGACATCTCGTTCTTTTGATTCCGCAACGGAATATTTCGGCTCGCCAAGACTGTAATCAATAAATTCAAGCGATAGATTACCAGTAAAGTCTTCAATTGGTGAAATATCCTGGAACATTTCACGCAAACCTTCATCTAAAAACCATTGATAAGATGCGGTTTGAATCTCAATTAAATTTGGTAATTCTAAAACTTCACTGATTCGTGCATAACTTCTTCGTTGGCGGTGTCGTCCATACTGAACTAGTTGACCTGTCAACTGATTCACCCCTCAAATCAAGCGTTATAGTTACATCTATTAAATCTTACAAATGCATGTTATAATAACACCTGTAAGACAAAAAGAAAAAGGGTTTTTAAGCTAAAAAACCACATTTTCACATTTACACTATTATTTTATTAGCATACCCCTCTATACCCAAATTTATACAATTAATGATTAAATTAGTATGTATACAGAGTATACTATGTTGGCATTTTATAATATTAGCATAGGGTATAATCCTACGTCAAATGTTTTGTTGCTTTGATAATAAAATATCCCTTTTTCTTATCAACCACTTCTACTTCCGCAAAAATCTCTTTCAGTTTATCGATTGCAGAAGGCGCCCCTTGTTTCTTTTGAATAACAACCCACAATTGCCCACCAGTCTGCAAATGGTCGAAACTTTGTTCCAAAATGGCATGGACCACCTTTTTACCAGCACGAATTGGTGGATTGGTTAAAATAGCTGCGAAGTCCCTTCTTTGCACACTATTTAAACAATCACTTTCGTAAATCACAACATTGTGAATCTGATTGGCCTGGGCGTTTTCACTCGCTAAAGAAAGGGCTCTTTCATTTACGTCCACCATATGCACAACTCGATTTTGAGCTTCCTTTGCAAGACTAAGCCCGATTGGTCCGTATCCGCAACCCACATCTAAAAGATCACCGTTTATGGACGGGAATTCAAACGCTTCAACTAACTCCCTAGAACCAAAATCAACTTCCCCTTTAGAAAAAACACCATTGTCTGTTTTAAATTTCAAAAGATGTTTCCTTAAGGTAAAATCAATGAACCTTGGTGCACTTTCCACATTTTGTTCTCTAGAATAATAATGATTTGTCATGATCGGCACCACCTTGAGAAATCCTTTCTAGCGAAAAAAAGCCCGCTTTATTAAGCGAGCTTTTCATTCTTGGATTACTTAACTTCAACGTTAGCTCCAACTTCTTCAAGTTTAGCTTTGATTTCTTCAGCTTCTTCTTTAGAAACGCCTTCTTTAATTGGCTTTGGAGTGTTGTCAACAAGATCTTTCGCTTCTTTAAGACCAAGACCTGTGATTTCACGTACAACTTTAATAACTTTGATTTTTTGGTCGCCTGCAGAAGCAAGAACAACGTCAAACTCAGTTTTTTCTTCAGCAGCAGCTGCACCGCCACCTGCCATTACAGCTACAGGAGCAGCAGCAGTTACACCGAATTCTTCTTCGATTGCTTTTACAAGGTCGTTTAATTCTAAAACAGTCATATTTTTAACTGCTTCAATGATTTGTTCTTTAGTCATGATAAATTTTCCTCCTTATTGGTTGTTTTCATTTTATCGATTATGGGAGTAAGCTCAGCTTACGCGCCTTGTTCTTCTTTTTGATCTGCAACTGCTTTTGTAACAAGAGCAAGATTGCGGATTGGAGCTTGAAGAACGCTGAGTAACATAGAAAGTAAACCTTCGCGAGATGGAAGTTCAGCAAGTGCTTTCACTTCTTCAACTGTCGCAACGCTTCCTTCGATAACACCAGCTTTGATTTCAAGTGCTTCGTTTTTCTTAGCAAAATCATTAAGGATTTTCGCTGGAGCTACAACATCCTCGTTAGAAAATGCGATAGCGTTCGGGCCTGTTAATGCGGCATTTAAACCTCCTAACTCAACAGCATCCGCTGCACGGCGAGTCATAGAGTTTTTGTATACTTTGAATTCAATGCCAGCTTCACGTAATTGCTTACGAAGTTCAGTTACTTGTGCAACTGTTAATCCACGGTAATCAACAACGATTGTTGATTTACTGTTTTTAAGCTTTTCTGCGATTTCATCAACAACAAGCTTTTTTGATTCGATTGCGCTGCTCATTCATAACACCTCCTGTAGTAGTACTACATTTATACCGAGCATATAAAAACCTCCACGCTGTTTAATAGACATGGAGGCAGATGAAAAAGTCGTAAAAGAAACGGACTGTATTCAATCAATTAACCTCGGTAGGATTTTTAAGCGTTAGCCCCTACTGTCTACGGTACAAATGTTATTTATTTCAAACAACAGATATTAATATATCATGGTGTTTTATTAATGTCAATTACCAATATATTACTTAACTGCAACTGAAGATGGATCTACCTTCACACCAGGTCCCATTGTAGAAGCAACAGTTACGTTCTTCATGTATGTTCCCTTAGCAGCAGCAGGCTTTACTTTTACCATAGTATCAAAAACAGTTGTAAAGTTTTCAATAAGCTTTTCGTTTTCGAATGACGCTTTTCCGATAGGAACGTGGATGTTACCCGCTTTATCAACACGGTATTCTACTTTACCCGCTTTGATTTCGTTAACTGCTTTCGTTACATCGAAAGTAACAGTTCCTGTTTTAGGGTTTGGCATTAAACCTTTAGGTCCTAATACACGACCAAGTTTACCAACTTCACCCATCATGTCAGGAGTCGCAACGATTACATCAAACTCAAACCAACCTTGTTGGATTTTGTTGATAAACTCTGAATCGCCAACAAAGTCAGCACCAGCAGCTTCTGCTTCTTTCACTTTTTCACCTTTAGCGAAAACTAAAACACGTTGAACTTTACCAGTACCGTTTGGTAATACTACCGCACCACGGATTTGTTGGTCAGCTTTCTTAGGATCTACTCCTAAACGGAAAGCTACTTCTAAAGTTGCATCGAATTTTGCATAGTTTGTTTTCTTTGCTAATTCAATCGCTTCAGCAATTGGATAAGCTTTTGTGCGATCTACAAGCTTTGCAGCTTCTAAATACTTTTTACCTTTTTTAGCCATTGTAAAATCCTCCTAAAATGTGGTAATAACGAAATTTTCTCCCACGAATAAAGGTTGCGAAGTGAAACTTAATTCGCCCCCGCAACCCCTTAACACTTCAAACACGGATTAATCTTCGATTACAATACCCATGCTGCGAGCAGTACCTTCAACCATGCGCATAGCTGCTTCAACGCTAGCTGCATTTAAGTCAGGCATTTTCTGTTCAGCAATCTCGCGTACCGTATTACGCTTAACTGTTGCTACTTTATTACGGTTTGGTTGACCTGAACCAGACTGGATTCCAGCCGCTACTTTTAAAAGAACAGCAGCAGGAGGAGTTTTCGTAATAAATGTAAATGAACGGTCTTCAAATACCGTAATTTCAACAGGAATGATTAAGCCAGCTTGATCAGCTGTACGAGCGTTAAATTCTTTACAGAATCCCATGATGTTAACACCCGCTTGTCCTAGTGCAGGACCAACTGGTGGCGCTGGGTTAGCTTTACCAGCAGGAATTTGTAATTTAACTACCTTAATTACTTTTTTAGCCACGAGACACACCTCCTTAAAGTCCGTGATGTGGTAATAGGGGGTTACCCTCCCACTCAACAAATTTCTTTATATAAAAATAAAGAACTTTACAAATTTGTCCATGCCTCAAATTTGAGACATACTGACCTATGAAATATTATCACTTTTTGAACTTGATTTCAAGTTTTTATGTTATATTTTTTCAATTTGCGTGAATTCCAGCTCCACTGGAGTGTCTCGACCAAACATATTTACTAACACCTTAAGCTTTCCTTTATCCTTATCCATTTCTTCGATGATGCCGGTAAAGTTCGCAAACGGTCCTTCTTTCACTTGGACGGTTTCACCTAAAGTGAAATCGTAGTCAACACGTTTTTCTTCAACACCCATCCGTTTTAAGATAAACGTTACTTCTTCGGGTAAAAGTGGAGTTGGTTTAGATCCAGATCCAGCTGAACCAACAAATCCGGTCACACCAGGTGTATTTCGTACAACATACCAAGAATCATCTGTCATCACAAGTTCAACTAATACATAGCCTGGAAAAACTTTTCTTTTAACCACTTTCTTTTTACCATTTTTAATATCAGTTTCTTCTTCCTCAGGAACAACAACTCGGAAAATTTTATCCTGCATCGCCATTGTTTCAACACGCTTCTCGAGGTTTGTTTTCACTTTATTTTCATACCCTGAATACGTATGAACAACATACCAATTCTTTTCCATGACTTTGGACTATGCGTCCTTCCCTCCCTAAATCAATTATAGAAAATTTATGTCAACTTCGTTTTTTACTCCAAATTAAAAAACCCGTTGAACGGGTTTTTTACAAAGTTGTTTCTTCTGTTCCATTATACCATAACTTACCACTAGTTATTCAAGGATTAGCCGGATTAACTCAGAAATCCCTAAATCAACTACAGCAAAAAACACTGCAAACAAGGTAACTGTCACCATAACAGTAATGGTATAACGTGTAAGCTCTTTACGTTTCGGCCAGCTAACCTTCTTCATTTCACGAACAGTATCTCGCAAAAAGTTGACAATTCGTTGCATTTCCTAACCCCCAAACTTGCCTTTACAAGGAATTTCTATCTATCTTCTTACTTTGTTTCACGATGTAAACTATGTTTATTACAGGTTTTACAGAACTTTTTTAATTCAAGTCTACTTGTTTGTGTTTCTTTATTGCTTTCCGTTGTATAATTGCGAGATCCGCAATCCACACAAGCAAGAATAACTTTTTTATTCATCAAAATGACACCTTCTATGCGGGCATAATATCCTTAAAAATGTAACACGGGACTATTGGTCTGTCAATAATCGTCACAATTTTATAATAAACACTTTTTTCCTTTTAAAGAGAAAATTCCCGAAGCTCTAAGTATCGTTCCAGCTTTCTTTTTACACGTTGGAGTGCATTATCAATCGATTTGACATGCCTGTTTAACTCTTCTGAAATTTCTTGGTACGATTGTCCGTCCAAATAGAGGGCCAATACTTTTCGCTCTAAATCACTTAACAATTCTGCCATCTTAAATTCAATTTGGTCAAATTCTTCCTGGCTAATAATAAGCTCTTCAGGATCTAATACTTTTGCTCCTGAGATGACATCCATTAACGTCCTGTCTGATTCTTCATCGTAAATAGGCTTGTCCAATGAGACGTAAGAATTTAACGGAATGTGTTTTTGTCTGGTTGCTGTTTTAATGGCGGTAATAATTTGTCGGGTGATGCAGAGCTCAGCAAACGCCTTAAAGGAGGTGAGCTTGTCCTCCTTAAAATCCCGAATTGCCTTATATAGCCCAATCATTCCTTCCTGTACAATATCCTCTTTATCCGCACCAATCAAAAAATAAGATCTTGCCTTTGCACGAACAAAATTCCGATACTTATGTATGAGGTAATCTAACGCTTCGCTTTCGCCTTTGTGGACCAAATCAACGATTTCTTCATCTTCCTTATGGGCATACATTTCGTTGATTTTTGTTCTTAAGTCACCACTCATTTCGTAGACCCTCCTTACCGTACAAGCATAGATAGAAATATTATACAGTAGAAAATTTCCAAGAGTCAAGGTGGTCACTGCTGTCCTCGGCGCCATTTTTCAAAAATTTCTGCCACTTCTTTCGTTAGCTTTATTTTTGATATCGGTTGCTGCTCTTGAATTTTGCGGACACTTTTTTCGATTTTTTTATCAATACCTTCAATTTCAATTAATAATTCACGTGCAGATTTTCTTAGAGCACCTTGTCCAAATATCGACCATTGCTCAGTGTAGTCGGAGGTAGCCACATGAACTTGTGTTCTCCGATTGTTTAATTGAATGGCTAATTTTTCAATTCGTTCATCAGCCGTTTCATTTTCTTTGGTAAAAATGATTTCCACCTTGTAATTGCGATACTTTTTTTCAATTCCTTGCACATAATGAGCATCGAAAACGATAATCACCCGATAACCTGTGTATGCCTGATATTCAGCCATCATTTCAATTAATCGGTCTCTTGCAGCAGGTAAATCCTTATCCCTTAAAGCGCGTAACTCTCCCCAAGCTCCTATCATGTTATACCCATCGACTAAGAGGATATCCATTTTATCCCTCTAGAGAATGTCTTGTTCGATAAACCTCATACATAAGAATAGCAGCCGCTACTGATGCATTTAATGAGGTCACATGACCGACCATTGGGAGATGGAACAGGAAATCGCACTTTTCACGAATAAGACGGCCCATCCCTTTTCCTTCACTGCCAATGATGAGGCCCAGTGGCATTTTTCCGTCTATTCGTCGATAATCCTGGCTGCCTTTTGCATCCGTACCAGCAATCCAAACCCCTTTTTCTTTTAATTCTTCAATCGTTCTTGCCATATTTGTTACTCTAACAACAGGGATATATTCAATAGCTCCAGTAGATACCTTTGCCACAGTTGCCGTCAAACCGACAGCACGACGTTTCGGAATAATGATTCCGTGGGCACCAACAGCATCTGCCGTTCTCATAATCGATCCTAAATTATGCGGATCTTCAATTTCGTCAAGGATGAGGAAGAAAGGTGGTTCCATTCTTTCTTCTGCCACTTTAAATAAGTCATCTAATTCAGCATACTGATACGCTGCAACATGGGCAATTACACCCTGATGATTACCGGAACTTAATTGGTCCAACTTCTTTTTCGGAACTAATTGAACTAATACTTTATTTTCGTTTGCCATATGGGCAATTTGTGCCATTGCCCCTTTTTGTAGCCCTTCTAGAATAAAAATTTTATTAATATCCCGCCCTGACTTTAATGCTTCTAAAACGGGGTTTTTTCCAATTACATAATCCTCGCTCATAATTTATTCCTCCTTTCTCGATTCGATAAACGAAAGACTAAGCTGAATGATTTCCTCTAATCGTTTTTCCTGATGAGCTAAGTATAAATATCCAATGAGTGCCTCAAACGCCGTGCCATGACGATAGGTTTGAACATCGGTATTTTTTGGAATCGATCCTGATTTAGCATTACGCCCCCGCTTAATAACAGCCATTTCATATTCTGATAAAATTCCTAAATCAATTAACTGAAACAAAATACTAGATTGTGCTTTTGCCGAAACATATTTTGTTGCTTCTTTATGCAACTGATTTGGCTTAACCCTACCTGCTTGCAAGAGGTGATGCCTGACGTATTTTTCAAATACAGCATCACCCATATAAGCTAGCGCCAAACTATTTAACTGCTTTTCATCCACTTTTTGGTCGTAATGAAGCATCTCTTAGCCTCTTTTCCAACGCGTGCCCTGAGGTGTATCCTCTAAAATAATATTCATTTCTTTTAATTGGTCACGGATTTTGTCTGACAGTTGGAAGTCGCGATTTTTCCTCGCTTCGATTCTCTTTTGAATTAATGTTTCAATTTCCTCGTCAAGGAGTTCTTCGTTTTGGAGACCCAAACCTAATACATTAGCAAGTTCCTCTAGTTCCTTTAAGAAGGTGTCAATCACTTCGACTGAAGTATTTTTCTCCAATAGATAGTAATTAGCTTGTTTCGAAAGTTCAAATAACACCGATACAGCATTGGCCGTATTAAAATCATCATCCATTTCTACGATAAATTGTTCTCTTAAAGAGGCTATTTTATCTAGCCATTCTTGCTTATGCTCATTTAAATTGGCACTCATTTCACGGCGATGCTTTAGATTTTGATAGGATGTCTTGATCCGATCAAATGCCGCTGCTGTATTTTCCAATAATTCCTCACTATAGTTAATCGGGTTCCGATAGTGTACAGAAAGCATAAAAAACCGTAATACTTGTGGATCATGTTGTTTGATAATATCGTGAACTAGAACGAAATTCCCAAGCGATTTGGACATTTTTTCATTATCGATATTAATATACCCATTATGCATCCAATAACGAGCAAACTCTTTACCTGATAGCGCCTCAGACTGCGCGATTTCATTTTCATGGTGCGGGAATGTTAAATCCTGACCGCCTGCATGAATGTCAATCGTATCACCTAAATACTTTTTCGCCATCGCGGAGCATTCGATATGCCAACCTGGACGCCCTAACCCCCACGGACTTTCCCAAGAGATTTCCCCTTCTTTAGCCGCTTTCCAAAGGGCAAAATCTAGAGCATCTTGCTTTTTCTCCCCAACTTCAATCCGTGCACCAACTCGCAGTTCATCGATAGATTGGTGTGACAGTTTGCCGTAATGATCAAACTTTCTAGTGCGGAAATAGACATCCCCTTCGGACTCATAAGCAAAATCCTTTTCGATTAATTTTGCGATAAAGTCAATAATGATATCGATGCTTTCCATTACCCTTGGGTGTGCGTCTGCCTTTTTGCAACCTAATGCTGTAACGTCTTCAAAATAGGCATTGATGAAACGCTCAGCAATGGTTGGAACATCTGAGCCTAATTCATTTGCTGCGCGGATAAGTTTATCATCTACATCTGTAAAATTGGAAATGTATTTGATATCATAACCTCTAAACTCAAAGTATCTTCTTACAGTATCAAAGACAATGGCCGGTCTAGCGTTCCCTATATGAATATAGTTATAGACCGTTGGACCGCACACATACATTTTTACCTTGCCTTCTTCGAGTGGAATGAATTCTTCTTTCTTTCTTGTTAACGTATTGTAAATTTTAATCGCCATTGATTTTGCTCCTTCCTATCGTTACGTCCTTTAATTGGGTTTTAAGTAGGTCAATTTCTTGTTGTAGTTCCTTTAAACGGTCATTAATTGGGTCAGGCAGATCGCAATGATTTAAATCCTTTCCGATTCTAACTCCGTCCTGAATGACCACCTTACCTGGAATTCCTACCACTGTTGAATTGGGCGGAACATCCTTTAAAACGACGGAACCGGCACCTATTTTTGAATTTTCCCCTATGGTGATTGATCCTAAAACCTTAGCCCCGGTGGCAATTAAGGCATTGTCTTTAATGGTCGGATGCCGTTTTCCTTTTTCTTTTCCTGTTCCCCCTAAGGTCACTCCTTGAAAGACTGTGACATTGTCACCAATTTCACAGGTTTCGCCAATGACCACTCCCATTCCGTGGTCAATGAAGAAACGACGGCCAATTGTCGCCCCAGGATGAATTTCAATCCCGGTAAAGAACCGGCTAATTTGGGAGATAACCCGGGCGATAAAGAAGAATTTTTGCTTATAAAATTCATGGGCCAGTCGATGTGCCCAAATCGCATGTAAGCCTGAATACGTAAGGATGACTTCAAAATAAGTCCTGGCTGCCGGATCCTGCTCAAAGATTACATCGATGTCATCCTTAAGAGTTTTGAACATATTCGTGTTCCCTCCTTTTCGAATCAAAATAAAAAGCGCCCCTGTCTAAATAGACAGAGACGCATATATGCGCGGTTCCACTCTGATTAGATGACAAATGTCATCTCGCTTAAACCTTGTAACGGAAGGTTCCGCCCTTATTTACTGAAAAAAATGTTCAATAAGAGACTCAGAGGTGCATTTTCAAAAAACGAGGGGCTTAAACCACTTTCAGCCGGTGATGGTTCTCTCTTTTCAGCTTCATTTTTTTACTTTTCCTCTTCAACATTTTTAGCTTATAAAATTAATTTAATCTTACTATATTACATTTCCCTCAAAATGTTAACTACAATTGTCGTAAACGTGCAAGAACTTTTTCCTTACCGAGCAGGGAGATTGCTTCAGGCAAGTCTGGACCATGGGTTTGCCCAGTCACACTCGCACGGATTGGCATAAATAAATTTTTGCCCTTCTGGCCAGTTGATTTTTGAACAGCCTTCATCGCTGCTTTGATTTCTTCGGCAGTAAAACTCTCTAAGGCTTCAACCTCAGATGCAAATGCCTGAAGAACTTGTGGCACTTGTTCTCCCGCTAATACTTCCTTTGCATCTTCTTCGTAGTTTACTTCATTCTGGAAAAACAATTCCGTTAGCGGAACAATTTCAGCTCCGTAGCTCATTTTTTCCTGGAATAAAGTAATCAGTTGACGCGCCCATGTTTTTTGTTCTGCGGTTAATTCCTCAGAAAGGCGGCCGGCTTTAATTAAATGTGGCAAAGAAAGCTCCACTAAACGATCAACATCAATATTCTTTACATATTGGTTATTCATCCACGTTAACTTTTGCTTATCAAATAGCGCAGGTGATTTTGATAAACGACTCGCATCAAATAGCTCAATAAATTGCTCTTTCGCAAAGATTTCTTCTTCTCCTGCTGGTGACCAACCTAACAAAGCGATAAAGTTAAACAGTGCCTCAGGTAAGTAACCTAGTTCTTCGTATTGTTCAATAAACTGAATAATCGATTCATCCCGTTTACTCAACTTTTTACGGCTTTCATTAACGATTAGTGTCATGTGGCCGAATTCTGGAGCCTGCCAGCCCAATGCTTCGTAAACCATTAGCTGCTTCGGTGTATTGGAGATATGGTCATCTCCTCTTAAGACATGAGTAATCTTCATTAAGTAATCGTCAATCGCTACCGCGAAGTTATAGGTTGGAATGCCATCCTTTTTTATCATGACCCAATCGCCAATACCATTTGATTCAAAGGAAACTTGACCCTTTACCATATCATCAAAGGAATAGATTCTATCAGCCGGAACTTTAATACGAATGCTCGGGAGTCTTCCTTCCGCTTCTAATGCAGCTCGCTCATCAGCAGTTAGATGGCGACACTTTCCGGAATACTGAGGATTTTCCCCCTTAGCCAACTGCTCTTCCCGCTCCGCAGCTATTTCTTCTTCCGTACAATAGCATTTATATGCTTTTCCTTCTTCTAGCAGCTGCGTGTAATACTGCTGATAAATGTCATTGCGTTCTGATTGACGATATGGTCCATACTCTCCACCAACATCGACGCTCTCATCCCAATCGATACCTAACCAATTTAAGTATTTAAGCTGGCTTTGTTCGCCGCCTTCAATATTTCTTTTTTGATCAGTATCTTCAATACGAATAATAAATTTCCCACCCTTGTTCCGGGCAAATAAATAGTTAAATAGGGCCGTACGCGCGTTTCCTATATGTAAATGTCCAGTCGGACTTGGTGCATAACGAACACGAACTTCATTTGTCATGGACGTAAACCTCCAATAATTAATAAAAATAGCTAATTTATTCTATCACTAAACCTAAATTTTTTGTAGCAAAACTGCAACCTGAGCAGCAATTCCTTCCCCACGACCAGCAAAGCCTAGTTTTTCGGTAGTTGTTGCTTTTACATTTACTTGGTCAATCGACGCCTCAAGCAACCCGGCAATTCTTTCGCGCATTTGTGGAATATAAGGAGCCATTTTTGGTTTTTGAGCAATAATCGTACAGTCTGCATTTACAAGTGTATAACCCTTCTCTTTCACTATTTTCCAGACATGCTCCATTAATTTGGCTGAATCGGCATCCTTAAACTGCGGATCAGTATCAGGAAAATGACGACCAATATCGCCCTCCCCAATTGCCCCTAAACAAGCATCCGCGACCGTATGCAATAATACATCCGCATCCGAATGACCTAATAGACCAAGCTCATACGGAATGGTTATCCCTCCAATAATCAATGGTCGATCTTCCACAAGCTGATGAACATCAAAACCTTGTCCAATTCTAAACATTTTCCGTTCTCCTTTCCGAAAGAATAACCTTAGCAAAAGCTAAATCTTCTTTTGTCGTTAATTTGATATTGTTATAATCGCCTTCGACAACAGCGACCTTTTCCCCTAAATATTCTACCAAACTTGCATCGTCCGTGCCTAAATAATCAGTTTTAAGAGCATGTTGATGTGCTTTAACCAGTAAGGGAACGCGAAAAGCTTGTGGGGTTTGGGTTGCCCACAAGCTAGAACGCTCGACTGTTTCAATGACGATTCCGTTTTCAACTTTTTTAATCGTGTCTTTAACTGGGACTGCGACGACTGATGCCCCAAAAACATTGGCGGATTCCACTAATTTTGCAATTAATCCCGCAGTTAGAAATGGCCGAGCTGCATCATGAACTAGAACAATTCCTTCACTAGTTACTTGCTTTAGACCGTTATAAACACTGTGCTGGCGCTCGGCTCCACCGTACACCAAGCTTACTTTTCGGCCTACTCCATACCGGCTAATCAGTTGATTCATTTCCATCTCATCATCGGGATGAATAGAAAGAATGATTTTTTGACATCCTTCATCTTCGTCAAAAACCCTTAAGGTATGAATAAAGACAGGAATCCCCTCTAACTCAATAAATAGTTTATTCTTGCCGAAACCCATTCTTTTACCCATTCCTGCTGCGGGCAGAATGACTCCATATTTCATAACTAGACCCCTAACCCTATAACGCTTTTTCTAATAATTTTGGTTTGGCAAAAATCATTCTTCCGGCAGAAGTTTGTAAGACACTCGTGACCAGAACATCAATTCGCCTACCGATAAATTCTCGACCATCCTCTACAACAATCATGGTTCCATCATCCAAATAGGCTACACCTTGATGATATTCCTTTCCGTCCTTAATGACTTGGACGTTCATTTCCTCACCCGGTAAAACCACTGGTTTAACAGCATTTGCCAAGTCATTAATATTTAGAACACCAACGTTTTGTAATTCACAAACCTTATTTAAATTAAAATCATTTGTGACGACAATTCCATTTGTGAGCTTGGCTAATTTTACTAGCTTGCTATCCACTTCAGCAGTATCTTCAAAATCTAGTTCATGGATTTCTACCTTTACTGACAGTTCTTTTTGAATTCGATTTAAAATATCCAGTCCTCGCCTACCGCGGTTTCTTTTCAACGCATCTGATGAATCAGCAATATGCTGAAGTTCTTCTAAAACAAAGCGCGGAATCACAATGGTTCCCTCTAAAAATCCTGTTTGGCAGATATCTGCCACACGCCCATCAATAATGACGCTTGTATCAAGGATTTTATAGGGCGATAAAGTCTTCTTTTCTTGTTCTTCTTCGCTACTTTTCTTTTTAGCTTTATTTCCAAAGAGATTTAGAAATTCATCCCGCTTTTTAAAACCCACCTGAAAACCTAAATAACCAAAAAGTAAGGTCAAAAGGATAGGCGCAACGGTATTCACAACCGGTACTTGAATCGCATTTAAGGCAAAACCTATTAAAAAGGCAATAAACAATCCAAAAACAAGCCCAATGCTTCCGAATAATACATCCGCAATAGGAATTTTGAGTAATGACTCTTCAACCCATTTAACAAAGTTAATAACATAATCGATTGCCCAGAATGAAATAAAATAAAAAATAATAGCACCGAATAAGGCGGACATATACCCGTTATTGATAAGAGGAATGTGGTTTAAATTTAGTAGTTTTAACAAATCAGGGATTAAAAATATTCCCAAAGTACCTCCAATGATAAGGAAGCACGCTTGCACAACACGTTTTAACATTCCTTCACCTCCTTCTATTCATTATAAACAATTTCAATTCATTGAAACCTTATCAACCAACAATAATTTTACCTTTCTTTTGAAGCTATTAACCACCTAGAGTGGCTACTAATGCTTCCGCAACCGTAGAAACTCCAATTAATTCGATACCAACAGGAGCTTTCCAACCGCCAAGATTATTTTGAGGCAAAATCACTCTTTCAAACCCAAGCTTCGCAGCTTCTTGAACTCGTTGCTCTATTCTTGATACCCTTCTTACTTCACCTGTTAAACCAACCTCACCAATAATACAATCAGTTGTCTTTGTCTGTTTATCACGGAAACTTGAAGCAATACTTACAGCAACAGCCAAGTCAATCGCTGGCTCATCTAACTTAATCCCACCCGCAACTTTTAAATAAGCATCTTGATTTTGTAACAGCATACCAACTCGCTTTTCTAATACTGCCATTAATAGTGACACCCGGTTATGATCAATTCCTGTTGCCATTCTGCGCGGATTGCCAAAGCTAGTGGGGGAAATTAGCGCCTGTATCTCTACTAATACTGGCCTTGTTCCTTCCATTGAGGCAACGACCGTAGACCCTGCTGCTCCTTGGGAACGTTCCTCAAGGAATATTTCTGACGGATTAGCTACTTCCTCTAGACCAAATTCTTTCATTTCAAAAATACCCATTTCGTTTGTGGACCCAAATCGATTTTTTACTGCGCGTAAAATCCTAAAGGTGTGATGTCTTTCCCCTTCAAAATAGAGAACAGTGTCAACCATATGCTCTAAAAGGCGCGGTCCAGCAATTGATCCCTCTTTTGTCACATGACCGACAATAAAAATAGCGATGCCTTTTGTCTTAGCAATCCTCATTAATTCTGCCGTACATTCACGAACCTGCGAGACGCTACCGGGTGCTGAGGTAACATTGGGATGATACACAGTTTGAATCGAATCGATGATCACAAAATTAGGGCTCATTGATTCAATCGTATGGTGAATATCTTCTAGGTTTGTTTCTGAATAGACTAGTAAATTTTCAGAAATGACTCCTAGTCTGTCAGCGCGTAGCTTTGTTTGCCGCAGCGATTCTTCTCCGGAAATATAGAGAACACGGTTGCCACCTTTAGCAAGCTGAGAGGAAACTTGAAGTAAAAGCGTAGATTTCCCAATCCCTGGGTCTCCACCAATTAACACAAGCGAACCGCGTACGACACCACCACCGAGAACGCGATTCAACTCTTGTAAATCGGTTTGCACCCTTGGTTCATTTTCCGTTTCGATTGCCGTTATTGGCATGGCTTTTGAGACGTTTTTATCTTGGTCCGAATGTATGAATGCCCCTTTTCGTGCAGGGTGAGATCGTTCTATCTCTTCGACCATCCTATTCCATACTCCACATCCAGGACATTTCCCCATCCACTTAGCAGATTCATAACCACATTCCTGGCATATAAACTTTGTTTTCTGCTTAGCCATCTCTTTCTTCCTCTCTTTAAATTGCCATTTAATATCCATTTTTATGATTACTATTTTTTAATAATTTACCTTGTCCTGTTGAGGGACAGAGAAAGGATTTCAATTTCCATTCCAATCTAAATAAATAGGTACACGATTGTGTTTCGTGTACCTATCTTATCATCATTTTACCTCTTGTGCAGTTCTCACGACAAATTCGCCGTTTTCGACATCGATCATGACTTTATGGCCGGTCAAGACATTTCCTTTTAGCAATTCCTCTGACAAGCGGTCCTCGATATGTTTTTGAATGGCCCTTCTCAAAGGACGAGCACCGTACTCAGGGTCGTAGCCTTCTTCGGCAATTTTATCTTTTGCAGCATCGGTTAAACCAATATCAATATTTTGTTCTTTTAATCGTTTCACTAACTGATCCGCCATTAGTGTCACAATTTCTCTTAAATGCTTTTTCTCAAGAGCATGGAAGACAATAATCTCATCAATCCGGTTCAGGAATTCTGGACGGAACGCTTTTTTCAGCTCCTCCATGACCTTCCCTTTCATATCCTTATAATCCTGCTGTCCATCCTGAATATTAAAACCAACATATTTATTCTTTTTCAGGGACTCAGCACCAACGTTCGAGGTCATAATTAAAACGGTATTTCTAAAATCAACCGTTCTGCCTTTGGAATCTGTTAAACGGCCATCCTCCAATACTTGCAGGAGAATATTAAAGACATCAGGGTGGGCCTTTTCAATTTCATCTAATAGGATTACGGAATACGGTTTTCTTCTTACTTTTTCAGTTAATTGGCCACCTTCCTCATAACCGACATAACCCGGAGGGGAACCTACTAAACGCGAAGTTGAATGTTTCTCCATATACTCAGACATATCAATTCGAATCATGGCATCTTCATCACCAAACATGGCTTCCGCTAACGCACGCCCAAGCTCGGTTTTCCCTACTCCAGTTGGTCCTAAGAAAATAAACGAACCAATCGGGCGCTTAGGATCCTTTAATCCAGCCCGTGCACGTCTTACTGCCTTCGAAATCGCGACAACAGCTTCCTCTTGACCGATTAAGCGTGAATGAAGAATTTCCTCTAATTTTAACAGCTTAGCCGTTTCGGTTTGCGCTAATTTAGAGACAGGGATTCCTGTCCAACTGGATACTACATTTGCAATATCCTCTACCGTAACCTCATTATTTTCTTTACCTTGCTTTTCTTTCCAATTTTTCTTTGTTTCTTCAAGTTTTTCCCTTAGACGTTGTTCCGTATCTCTTAAGGAAGCCGCTTTTTCAAATTCCTGACTTTGAACGGACGCATCCTTTTCCTTGCGTACCTCTTCAAGCTTCAATTCTAGCTCCTTTAAGTTTGGTGGAGTTGTATAGGAACGAAGACGAACCTTTGAACCAGCTTCATCCATTAGGTCGATTGCCTTATCAGGTAAGAAACGGTCGGAGATATAACGATCAGAAAGTTTGACCGCTGCTTCAATTGCTTCATCGGTAATCGATACACGATGATGTGCCTCGTAACGGTCACGCAATCCATATAAAATTTGAATAGATTCCTCTTGGGTTGGCTCGTCGACACGAATTGGCTGGAATCGTCTTTCTAGTGCGGCATCCTTTTCAATATATTTGCGATATTCATCAAGGGTGGTCGCACCAATACATTGCAACTCACCACGCGCTAATGATGGTTTTAAGATGTTAGAGGCATCGATTGCACCCTCTGCACCACCCGCACCAATTAACGTATGAAGCTCATCTATAAATAAAATAATATTGCCTGCCTGGCGAATTTCATCCATTACCTTCTTTAAGCGATCTTCAAATTCACCTCGGTATTTGGTACCGGCAACAACTGTACCCATATCAAGAGTCATCACTCGTTTATCTCGTAAAATTTCCGGAACTTCATTATTGACGATTTGCTGCGCTAAGCCTTCCGCAATAGCTGTTTTCCCAACCCCAGGTTCACCAATAAGGACAGGATTATTTTTGGTACGACGGCTTAATACCTCGATTACACGTTGAATTTCTTTACTGCGCCCAATTACCGGATCAAGGCTTCCTTCACGCGCAATCGCAGTTAAATCACGGGCCAAACTATCAAGCGTAGGTGTGTTGGCATTCGCTGCTGCTCCACCTTGATGACCACCTGATTCATTGCTACCTAAAAGTTGCAACACTTGTTGACGCGCTTTATTCAGGCTGACACCGAGGTTATTTAACACCCGGGCAGCAACACCTTCACCTTCGCGGATTAACCCTAATAAAATATGCTCTGTACCCACATAGGAATGACCAAGCTTTCGTGCCTCATCCATCGATAGCTCAATCACCTTTTTGGCCCTAGGAGTATAATGAACCGTTTGTGAAGTATCCTGGCCCTTGCCTATCAGATTTTCCACTTCTTTTTGAATTTTATCTGAACCAAGACCTAAGGCATTTAAGGCCTTTGCTGCAATGCCATCACCTTCACGAATTAAGCCAAGTAAGATATGTTCAGTACCGATATTATTATGTCCTAATCTGATCGCTTCCTCCTGCGCCAACGCCAAAACCTTTTGGGCCCTTTCTGTAAAACGTCCAAACATCATTGTCCATTCCTCCTATCGGGGTATCATTTCTCTAATTGAAGCCGCTCTCTTATTAATGTTGCTCTTCTTATATCTCGTTCATTTGGCCGGAGTACACCGCCGGCAAATTGTTGGAGAAATCCAGGTTGAGTAACGATCATTAATTCATTCAAAATGTTTTTTGAAATGTCTTCAATATAGCCCATATCAATGCCTAGGCGTACATCTGACAAGCATCTTGCCGCTTCCTTGGACTCAATAATCCGACAATTTGATAAAACACCTAGTGAACGGAAAACCCTGTCTTCTAATTGTATGTTCGAAGTTTTCGCTAATGCTTCGCGAGCATTTCTTTCCTGTGAAATTAATTGACTAACAACACTAATTAAATCCGTGACGATATCCTCTTCCGACTTACCTAAAGTAATTTGATTGGAGATTTGAAAAATATTCCCGAGGGCTTCACTGCCTTCTCCGTAAATTCCTCTTACCACAAGCCCAAGCTGGTTGATGGCCGGAATAATTCGATTCATTTGTTGCGTTAAAATAAGTCCAGGCAAATGCATCATGACAGAAGCCCTTAAACCAGTCCCTACATTTGTAGGACAACTTGTGAGATATCCATGCTGCTCATCAAAAGCGTACACGACATATTCTTCTAAAGAGTCATCAATTCCATTGGCCAATTCCAATGCTTCCATGAGCTGAAGACCTGGGAAAATGCATTGAATTCGAATATGATCCTCTTCGTTAATCATAACGCTGACCTCTTCATTTTCAGAAAGTAGCACAGCCCCATTGGAAGAGTCTTCAGCTAAATTCGGACTAATCAAATGTTTTTCAACTAATACCCGTTTTTGCAAGTTTTGTAACTCATTCATTCTCAGCATTTCAAGGGGTATCGACATTTTGTTATCTTGAATTACTTTTTCAAGAATATTAATAATTAACGCACTTTCCTCATTGGAAGCTAAGGTCGGGAATCGATAATCTTGCAAATTCCTTGCCAATCGAATCCGGGAGCTTAATACAATGTCCGAATTGGGGCCATCCTCATTGACCCATGAACTAATCGCTTGATTTAGAAAGCGTTCTAGAGACATATTCATACCCCTCCTTCCAGCTCATGGTTAAGCAATCTTTCCATTGAACGGATTTCGTCACGAATAATCGCAGCACTTTCAAACTCTTCTCTTGAGATTAATTCTTTTAAGCGCATTTTTTTCGTTTCTAACTCTTTACGAAGACGGATGTTCCCGCCTACCTTTTTAGGGATTTTCCCATTATGGCTCCAGTTTCCACTATGAAGCCTTCTAAAAACTGGTTTAAGCTGGCTATTAAAAGCTTGGTAACAATTCGAACAACCAAATCTACCTACCTTTACAAATTGCGGAAATGTCATATGACATTGTTGGCACTGAAGAATCTCATTTTGTCCGAAAGCATCCTGTTTCGGTTTAATAAATTCATGTTCAACATTTAAGAGACCTGCTAACAGATTATGAATTGGAAAACCAGATGTACCATTCATCATAAACATCTCGCCCTTTTCATGGGCACATTTTTCACAAAGATGAATCTCTGTTTTTTCCCCATTCATGATTTTGGTAAAATGTAGAGTGGCTGGTCGTTGGTTACATTCTTGACAAATCATATTTTGTCACCCTCTTGTCTCTATTTATATTTTAATGAGGTCAGCATTGCCCTTAGCATTCTTGCTCGCAATTCATCCCTAAAGGGGAGTTCAATATATAAAACAGATCTATCGATAACGCTTGTCATAATTTTTGCTTCACGATGATTGATGACCTCTTCTTCAACAAGACGTATGATCACATCTTCAGCACTGCTTTGACTGATACGGCTTTTAAAAAGGGATAGCAACTCTTCAATTAATTGAGCATGGTCGTCGGTTTGTACCTTCATAATCCGAATATAACCGCCTCCGCCCCGTTTACTTTCTACAATGTATCCTCGTTCAATCGTAAATCGTGTATTTATCACATAATTAATTTGCGATGGGACGCATTGGAACTTATCGGCTATTTCACTTCGCTTAATTTCAACTAAGTCAGAATCGCTAATATCTAAGACCTGCTTTAAGTAACTTTCAATGATATCAGAGATATTCCTCATTCAAACACCTCCTAATCTGACTTTGACTAACTTTGACTTTATTATAACGAAATCATTTTTAAGAATCAACTTACAGTAAACCATTTTCTCCAAAAATGGGCGTACTGAAACGTTGGAGGGATGAAAAATGCCTTATGAAAGGAGCGACCCTATTATGATGTAAATTATTTGGTTAAAGAGAAGGGAAGTATCGAGAATCTTATTGAGGCATTGATTACTAAACTTCATGGCGGCGTATCGGGTAGAATAGATGCTAATTATGACCGGAGATCACCGTTTAGGAATTTATTAGGGGCTTACTTTCATACTCCGGGTCCGCAAAATCTCAAAATAAGGTTGTTTTAGACTTAATAGAGGAACGTATGTCCGGGGGAAAATAGCCTAAAAGCAATATTTTTGATGAAAATACAAAAAAACAACCCTTCCGGGTTGTTTTCGATTTGCCTGGCGACGTCCTACTCTCACAGGAGGAATCCTCCAACTACCATCGGCG